>CAZDSE010000018.1:6888-12877 GCA_964507905.1 uncultured bacterium
CAATCCAAATGTCATTTGTTGGAATGGGCGACCCTTTCCTTCTGAGTGAAGCAAAAATATCTCCAAATTTTCTGGCGACATCCAGATCTACCGGAATAATCCGAACATCATATTCTTCGATAAATTGATCGAGCCGTTTCAAGTTTGTCTCAAACCGCTTTCCATGACGAAATCCGTAGTACAATTCTCCATAAACGATAGCGGGTAAAAATAGTGAGGCTGCTCTTTCAACCGACTCCAGCGCTGGCTCCTGACCCACATCACATAAACAGTAGGCATTGGTATCGAGAACAATTTTCACTTCCACATCTCCTCATCAATAGTCGAAAAATCGCGTGTGTGTTTTTGAAATTCTTGATATTCTTGCGATGTCATTTTCCCAAAGAATTTGCGAATACCTCGTTGAATTTTGGCTGACTCCTTTTCCAAATGGAAAACTTCATTTAATGCCTTCAGAACGATCTTCGTTTTCGTCGTCTTATGCTTTTTGGCCTCCTGTAGAATTGCTTTTTCCAGTTCAGGGGGCACTTTTCGAATACTTAAATTTTTAGCCATTTTGTACTCCTATTCGTACTACAGAGTAACACAAAATGAATTACAAATCAAGAGCCGGCACTAACTGGCTGATTTAACAAGAAAATACCCTCTTTATTTTTTCTGTTTTGAAACAATACACATCGCTTGATTAATACTGATACACCGTCACCGCATCTAAATCTTTCCATTCATTGTCAACGTGTTTTTTGGGGACCACACGGCCACTCACTTCAAGTAGTTTGTGGAAAGCATCTTTTTCAAATGTAAAAATCAGAGGATCTACGAGTGCTGCTATTACAAAGCTGGATGGTTTCATTTTTACGATGACAACTTTCTTATCTTGAACTGTTGCTTCTTCGATCTTAAAAAATTTAAATCCAACGGTCTCACCCCGGTCCACAACCAATAGACGAATGGGAATCGTTTCTCCAGTCATTAAAGAATCCCAGTTTTTATGCAAATAAGAAACAATCTGATTTTTACTGATGACATTGGGTTCAAAATCTTCAGTCCATGTTTTACTTCCCAATGTAAAAGTTACGGCTTTACCATCTAAGGTTACCTTTCCATCAATTTCCGTCTGATGATGTTGAGACTGATAAGACTTAAGATCTTCGCCCTGATAAATAAAAGTCTCTACCGCAACCACATTTCCTTTGGGGTCCTTAAATATATCTTCTACCGTTCTTTTCCCTTGAACAGTTGTTTCTTTGCGATCCAACTGATACAGAAGCTCTTTACCATTCGACTCCCGATCAAAAATTTTTGCGCCAGTTATTTTATTTGGCAATTGAACCGCCGCATTGACATGCATTGCTGTGAAAAGAATGATAACAAGTCCAAAAAAATGTTTATTTATTGTCTTCATTTTTTTCCATTCCTTTCCACCATCTATTGGATGAAAAAATGTCTGATAGATCTTTTTCGCTGTAGCGAGAATCCCGAATGGCATTCGCCACTCCGTGTACTATTGCACCATAATCATAACGCGAGGTATTCACAAGGACAATTGCCCTGACTTTTGGAAATAGAATCCAGCCCTGTTTTTTATAATACTTATGGATCCAACCAATCAGAAGATCATTTCTGCAATCTATCTCCATTGATGCTCGAACTTCTTCAATGGGCATATTTATTAAAGCAGCAATGGCTTGCTTAACCCATTTATACTCATTCAGTAATTCACCATCTTTCAGATAGTGTCTTGTAAGATAACTAAGCCTTATAACATCATTGACATTTTCATCGTAAGTACTCGATATAAGAATTTCACCTAAATAATTTACAAAATTCTCATCACTTCCAATGGCATATAATACATGGTGGGGTATTTCTTGTGCAATAACCCGCGCTAACTCTGTCTTCGAATAAGATAACACTTGTTTTGTAAAGTAGATTTCTGATCCAGGTTTCATCGTTGTCTTTGCGCCCAGGCTAACCAGCCTTGTATACCCACCTCGCTCATTATTGGGCAGTTCAACAATGATGCCTTCAATATATCTAAATTTGTTTTCGTCTTTGAGCTGATTTAATTCAGCCAAGAATTCTTTTTTAAATATTTCCATAAGGCGGCTTTGCTCAACACATTCCTTCAAGTGTTCTATCGCTCCATTTAAAAGTTCTGGATTAGGGAATTCCAAAGATTCAATAGGTTTTGGATCACCCCCATTCCCCACTTCATCTGCCTGAACGATCGCTGAATAGATCGTGAACATTATAATAAAGAAAAGAACTTTGCTTAGTGTCTTCATTGCTTTAACCTCCAGTCATTAAAAATATTATCTGTAAATTAAAAAATTTCTTATTGAACATATTGACACGCGAGTTTTGAGTTTTTAAGTGCTCGTTCAAAATTAGTGGTTAAATTTGTAAAAGCTTTTGTGGTTAGCACATCCATGACCTCAGGGCTTCTATACCACAATCCGCGAGGAACCAAATATAACCACACCTCTTTTCCATCAATCATGGTGGGCAGTCTAAAATTAAAAACTATAGTCCAATAGTCATTATCCTTTCGGTATTCTTGTTGATCGGGAGAGTCATCTCTGGCCTTTTTAATATAGTCGGCAGCCTCAATGGCACGGGGATGGAGCATGCCACGTCCATAGATTGATCCTCCATAAACTTTGTCAGCAAGTGCCACAAGAAAGCTTCCAACATGTTCGTGGACATCAACAATGTTGTCACTTAATAAAAAATGGCCACTTGCATTCAACACTTGAATTCTGGTCTTGCCATTGAAGGGGTAGGCAACAAATTCCGTACCTTCCGCTTTATAGGTAGGAGGTTCCCAAGCCCAATGCCACCCTTCTGGATAAATAACAAAATATTCTCTACAAACGATCGGCTTTTTCTGAACCTCATTGAAAAACTTGATAATTTCTAAGTCAGAAAACACTATGGCCGTCATGAGCGAAGCCTTTCTGGAATCGGTATCCCCTTCTCCTCTAAGAACCTTATAGATGGCTTCATGGACCCAAAGAGCTGCTTTATTGGTATTATCCATTGCGTTATAAATTTCTGCGTCTACGAGAACCACACCCAGCGGCGTAAAGTTTGCCAGTTGTTCTCTCGGACATCCTTTCTTTCCTATGACTTGTAAATCATCTCTAAATTCCAAGAGTTCCTCATTGGATTCAATGAATCTCTTTCTTTGAAGTGTATAATTAAGTGCTTCTTTAAATTTAGGAGAAAGATCAGGAGCATGTAGTTTTATTTTTTCAACTGCGGCATTCATTTGAGATTCCATACTTGAATCATTCGTTGTTGAAATATTTAAAAAGTAGGGTTCACGTCGTCCTTCAAATAGATCAACCAGTTCAGCTGATTCAATTTTTCCCTGAGAATCTCTGCATACGAAAGCTCCTCCCCCATTCCCCACTTCATCTGCGTGGGTCATTGCCGAGAGAGCCATGAGCAGCATGGACAGAATAATCATTTTATTTACTGTTTGCATTGCTTACCTCCATTGGTTTTCTAAAGTAATCATTCAATAAAAATAGAAATAGAAATCAACTGGCACAAGACCATTTTCCGGGCCAATTTCAAAACTTTTCTCAATGGTTTGTCCGGGAATTACATGAGCAGCTGGATCGTTGTCCCACTTTCCTTGTAATAATTCACATTTTAGGGTTACATTTTGAGTCGTTGGAGCAAAGGCCATGACCTGAAAGCGCACGCGTATCCAATTATAGCTCAAGGGATTTCCTCCATATAATCCGAACCGAATACTTTTCCATCCTTCGCCGAATCCCCAATCAATTCGTCCAAGATCTCTAATATCATATGTATAATCATTGCTGGTGCTTATCATCGGTGGTTCATGATCATAAACATCGATGAGAGATGATACCGCAGCAATGGGTTTTGTTCCCAAGATGGGTTCTCCTCGGAGTGACAGTTTTAATGCAAGCATACCCTGATGAAATTGCCCATCCAGGTCATAGGCAGAGCTATTCTGGTCTAAGGGTCTTTTGAAAGAAAAGAGCTCTTGCATTAATTGTGTGATTCGCGTCGTGTCTTTGGATGTTGAATACAGATTGGCCACCAATTCCCGCACTTTTCTGGAGTCTTTAAGTACGGTCCCATTTAAAACAGCAATTCGTCTTGCCCAAAAAAATAATGTCTCATGCGTGTACATGGCTGCCATATCGGTTGGGCTAAAATGTTCAAAGATTTCAGAGTCTATTTTTAAATGATCCACTCCAATCCATCTATCCGATCCGTAGTTTGCCACCATTTCTACAGTACAATTTTTTTTCTCATGAGTTTTTTCATAGATAACCCCTTCTATCTTTTTAATATAAGATCGATCCAGGTCGGGTGTTAGAAGCAACCCTAAATTTTTAGGAAGCTTTTCTTCGCTATATTGAAATCGATCCATCATTTTAATACTATATTTGAACATTTGAGCATCTAAAGACTGAATAACTGAAAGTGCAGTTTCAAATTGTTTATGAAGATCTTCTTCAGATCGCGGAATGTCCAATTGGTATATATTTTGACCTTCCCATAGATCCAAAAGTTCAGCATGATTAATGGCATGATCTTCTGGATTTCTACACACCATGGCTCCTCCCCCATTCCCGACTTCATCGGTATGTCCCACCACTGAGAGTGCCATAAATGCCATGGACAGAATCAGAATTTCATTTGTTGTCTTCATTGTTTTTACCTCCGTTATTTTTGGAAAGGGGAAAAAATTGCATGGAAAGAGTATAAACTCTTTCTTGTTTTCCCGATTCCATGGTTCTCGAAAATTGTCGCTTAAATTTTGTCATCATCTTGGATGCTTCATTTATTTTCTTTGGATCAATGGCCATGGTGGTGGCGCTTAATTCACGCTCATGCATGGGAATATCTTCAATGGCCCTTTCAGCCAATTTTAAATTTTGTTTGTGATACTTTCGAATCGCTGGTGATGGAGATTCAGAAGAAATACTTAAAGGTTTTGGGAGCTGTCGTACTAATTTTCCATTTTCAATCGCCAAATATTTGAGACGCTTTAGACGTTCCATGGCAGCTTTGGCTTCTGGAACAGAGATATTGAGTTGATCAGAGATCCATTTGGCATTGGCTTCATTATTTTTTAATTTTGCCAAACTTAAAATCCCATAATGATACCAATCTGAGATCGCTTTAAATCGATCATTTTCGAGCTGCAAAACTTGATCATCAGAGTCGTCTTGATCAACCGTTTCCCTTCTAATGGTAGATAACAGTTTTTTGGTTTCTATGGGTGTTAATGAAAACTTTTGAGCGACTTTTAACGCATTCTTCTTTGAAAAACCTCTTTTCCCTGAAAACACCTGAGACAATGTGGCGGGATTCACTTTAAGATATTTGGCAAATGCCCTTAGAGAATAACTGGAATTTGTTTCTTTCCGAGTGCATAATTCATCCAATAACCAATTTCTATAATCTGAAATATTTCGTTCTGGCTCCAGCATGGTGGGAACTCGTAACACGGTGCATAACCAAAATCAATATGGGATATAAACAAACTGTTTCGGTTAGATCGAAACAGTTACAGCCTGCCATTTGGCAAGAAGCTTCTTCATTGAAGAATCAAGATCCATGTGGCTCAGTTCATCTGCTGTAAACCATTTCATGTCATTGGATTCATGATTTACTGTGTATGAATCATTTTTCACCACTTGAAACAGATATCGAATATCGTAGTGGTAATGTTCGGGCTCTTCCTTTCGAGATGGAATCAGATGTATATCCAAATCGAATATTTCTTCAGAAAGTGATTTGATCTGATCAATGCCAGACTCTTCTTTGGACTCTCTCAACGCCACGCGAAGGATATTGGAGTCCCCATCTGCATGCCCACCCAATTGGAGCCACTTGTTTAATTTTTTATGATGCATGAGCAATGCCTTTTTCTTCTCTGAATCCAATAGCCATGCAGAACCCGTGATATGTCTCTCCTTAAGGGATCTGTTAA
>CAZDSE010000018.1:12901-13108 GCA_964507905.1 uncultured bacterium
TTCGGATTTCGTTCAATAAATTGGAGAAACTGCGTGACTGTTTCTCGATCTTTGGGATTTGTTAATTCATATGAACGGAGTTTGTCGATGATATGTTTCCGATGCATATTTAAAATGTATGATCAAATCCCAAACAAATCAATCGTTAAACAACTCGCCGTCTCTTCTGGAGACGGGCGAATGATTTCTTCGGAGTCCTCCAGTAAG
>CAZDSE010000019.1:0-10016 GCA_964507905.1 uncultured bacterium
ATCTACATCTTCTTGAAGTGCCGCGGATACAATCATCTCGGGCGTTTGATGAAGTCCCGTATAAATCACTTCCATCCCCGCATCTCTCAATGCTCGGGCAACGACTTTGATTCCACGATCATGTCCATCGAGGCCGGCTTTGGAGACCAAAAGTCTCAGGGGTCGATTTATAGATTTCATAATCAAAACACCGCCGTTTCTGTATACGATCCAAATTCTTCTTTCATGGCATCACAAATTTCACCCAATGTCGCATAGGATTTCACTGCATGTAATACCAAGGGCATTAAATTTTCCTTTGTCTTGCATCCCTTTTTTAAATTCTGTAACGCTTTTTCAACATCTCGTCCATTTCTTTCTTTTTTGATTTTCTTTAGATCAGAGGCCTGCTTCTTTTCGATTTTGTCGTCAATATATAAGATATCTATCGGCGGTCGATCTTCTTTTTGGATGTATTTATTGATCCCAACAATTATTTTTTCTTTTTTCTCCAATTGCTGTTGATAATGATAAGACGCCTTTGCAATTTCTTTTTGTGGAAATCCTTTTTCAATGGAAGAAATGATTCCCCCCATGTCATCAATTTTTTGAATATAGTCTAAAGCCTGTTTTTCAATTTCATTCGTTAAACTTTCTACAAAATAAGATCCCCCCAATGGGTCCGTGGTATTCACCACACCGGTTTCTTCAGCAATAATTTGCTGAGTACGAAGCGCGATGGTTGCCGCCTGTTCCGTCGGTAAAGACAACGTCTCATCCATGGAGTTTGTATGCAGTGATTGGGTTCCTCCCAATACACCTGCCAATCCTTGAATCGCCGTCCGGACGATATTATTATATGGCTGTTGGGCCGTAAGACTGCATCCAGCGGTTTGCGTGTGAAATCGCATGAGCCAAGACCTTGGATTTTTGGCCTTGAATCGATCTCGCATGAAATGAGCCCACATGCGTCTCGCAGCTCGATACTTTGCAATCTCTTCAAAAAAATCACTGTGCGCATTAAAGAAAAAAGAAAGGCGCAAAGCAAAGTCGTCCACATTCAAACCCGCTTCGATTCCAGCATCCACATACCCAATGCCATCGGCCAGTGTAAAGGCCAGCTCTTGAACCGCCGTCGAACCGGCTTCACGAATATGATATCCAGATATGGAAATCGTGTTCCATTTTGGAACGTGCTTTGTACAAAACACCATCATGTCTTGAATAATTCGCATCGATTGACGGGGTGGATAAATCCATTCCTTTTGCGCTATATATTCTTTTAAAATATCATTTTGAATCGTCCCGCCCACTTTATCCAAAGACACCCCTTGTTTTTCCGCCACCGCAAAATACATCGCCAATAGCACAATGGCCGGTGCATTGATCGTCATGGAGGTCGTCACCTGATCCAACGGAATCCCTTTAAATAAAACTTCCATGTCATGGAGAGTATCGATCGCCACTCCACATTTTCCGACCTCACCCTTGGCTCTCGAATCATCAGAATCCACTCCCATGAGCGTTGGCATATCAAATGCGACACTCAGTCCATGTTGTCCTCTTTCCAACAATATATGATAGCGCTTATTCGTATCTGCCGCTGTTCCAAATCCAGAAAAGAGTCGAATCGTCCATGGTTTTCCGCGATACATGGTCCGATGAATGCCACGCGTATATGGAAATTCACCCGGCTGCCCCAAATCTTTTTCGTAATTAAAATTTTTAAGATCTTCTGTGGTATATAAATCTTTAATTTCAAGATCGGAAATGGTTGAAAAACGTTTCGGTGTGTCTTTTTCGTGTTTCACTTCAACACCTGCCCCGCAATCACCATCCGTTGAACTTCAGACGTGCCTTCGTAGATTTCTGTGATTTTGGCATCGCGAAAGTGGCGTTCGACAGGATATTCTTTAGAGTACCCATAGCCCCCAAAAATTTGAATGGCATCGGTAGTCACTTTCATCGCAGTCTCAGACGCAAAGAGTTTTCCCATGGCAGCTTCTTTTGTAAATGGAAGATGGCGATCATCCAAGGCTGCCGCTCGATGCACCAAAAGTCGTGCAGCATCAATTTGGGTGGCCATATCTGAAATCATCCACTGAACGGCTTGAAATTCTGATATCGGCTTTCCAAACTGCTCACGCTCTTTGGCATATTTGGTCGCTGCTTCGAATGCGGCTCTGGCGATCCCAACGGCTTGAGTTCCAATTCCAATCCGCCCCCCATCCAATGTTCTCAATGCCACCTTAAGTCCGTCACCCTCTTGTCCCAGTAAATTTTCTTTGGGCACTTGAACCTCATTAAAAATCAATTGAGAACATCCGGAGGCTTTGATTCCCATTTTCTTTTCTACTTTTCCCACTTCAACTCCATGAGAATGCTTATCCACCACAAATGCCGAGATCCCTTTTCTCCCTTTGAGTTTATCCGTCACAGCAAATACAATGGCCACATCAGCTTGGGGACCATTCGTAATAAAATTTTTGGTGCCATTTAGCACATATGAATTTCCATCTTTTTCGGCGATCGTTTGTTGATTCCCGGCATCCGATCCTGCATTCGGTTCAGACAAACAAAAACATCCCAGTTTTTTTCCCCTGGCCAAGTCTGGCAAAAATCTTTTTTTCTGATCCTCTGTTCCAAATAAAAGAAGCGGCCCACAGACCAATGAATTATTGACCGACATAATGACCGCCGTACTCGCACATGCGACCGCAATTTCTTCCAGAGCCAACGAATACGACACGTGATCAAGTCCACTTCCCCCATATTGTTCTGGGACAAAAATTCCCATGAGCCCCAATTCCGACAACTTTTCAATCGCTGGCTTGGGAAAGGTCGCCGTGTGATCCCACTCTGCAGCATGCGGAGCGATCTCTCTTTGGGCCACATCTCTGGCCACGTTTTGGATGAGTTTATGTTCTTCTGTATATGTTATTGAATTCACGAGATAAAACATTATTGAATCTATGCCTTAAAGTCAAATAATCTCATAAAGATATATATTGATTAAGTCATGATTTTACATTAAAAACACCCCATTCATGAGATGGGGAAAACTGATTTACCCGCTGCTTTTGGTGCTTTTGGGATGCCTGCCGACCCCCAATGGCTTGGCAGCTCCCGTGACCTATTCCTTTCTACCGATCGTTCATGAAAGTTCTCTCATTCTTCTCAAAGCCCAAGGCCAAAAAGGCATCGCGGTTGAAATTTATTCAGAACTTTTGGGAAATGATATCGATCAAAACTTAAGAGATATTCGATGGTCCAAGACTGTCCCCACCCGCACAATTTATCTATCTCGGAGGGTTATCCGATCCGAAAGAATATATGAAGCATCTGAACGCCCAGTCCGCGTCATTGATAACCCTCTCTTATTTACTGGGATCCAAAAAAATGATGATCACATTTTTATTTCGCATACTGGGGGAATTGATGAGGTATCATTAGAAGAGATTCTTCGCGCTTCCAGCGCTCTGAATGACGGTGACAAATCTCAGAATGACCAACTCACCATCCCCGTCCTCACGCATCATCCGCTCCCCAATGCCACCGGAATTGTTTTTTTGAATGGGTTATTTTGCAATGATCTAAGGCTAACCTCTCAATGGGATGCCGAAAAGAAAGTTTCTGTTTTATCTTTGGTTTTAGACGACGCCCAGTGGACCAAAATCAATGAATGGGAAGTGAATTTCCCAATCTTTGGCATGTCACTCGAATCTTTTGACCCTCAAAAATCCAGCCTCAATTTATTTTTGGCAGGTGGAGATACTGGCCTTCACACATTTTCCATTCATTTGGAAGAATCCACGATTCATCCCAATTTCATTGAGCGAAAAGAAAATCTGGATCCATGGAGCTCACCGTCTTCCAATATTACGGGTGTCTGGAGTTCAGAAAAATATGCCCATTATGCCGCATCTGATGAAGCATTTACGAGTTTCCAAGACGTGTCGATTTACGATCTGGAGCGGCAAGGCCATTTTGTTCATGAGCAACGTCTGAAACAATTTGGTGAATCCCGTTATTACACCACACACCGAAATCGCGCATTTAAAAACGGCCTTTTGGCCTCTTGGCCATTTGATGCCGATAAAATCGAAGACTGGTTGGGTTTTGATCTCGATAAAGACTTAGACCAGCAATTACAAGCCATGGGACTTTATTTGTCAGCCGAAGAACGAGCGCGCTTTGATCAGTCATTTAGAAATTGGAGATTGGGCGGAGAGCTGACCGGCGATGCTATGCTCATTTTATCACTATCCGCGGCCAACTGGTATTCTCGGCACTTGAAATACAAACAAACCGTAAAAAATATTGAAGACATCAATCGCATTCGAGAACAATTCAAAATCGGCCAGTCTCAAATTTCAATTCGAGAAGGCTCGAACTGGCTCTCTCAGTGGAAGTCAGAAGAATTATGGGTTTCAGATACCACCGCATTTTCAAGTCAACTCTCTCGTCTTCTGGCAACGAGAGCACTAACAGCTGAAAAAACGGCCGAATTGATCCAAGCAGTTGAAAAAAGAAAATTCTATATCCGCCCCATCGAGCGCGTTTTAACATCGATGGGATTTGCTCTCCCCATTGTTCAAAAATTAGAAAACTGGAATTTAAAACGAATTCAAAAATTTTTAAACTGGTGCGACCCCAAAGATTTGGAAAAACTCTGGCTATCTGCACAATCTACGATGGAAGTATCTGTGCCATTCGTGAACGACATGAATCGGCTGAGAACATTACAAAATCTTGAAGAGCTCTCAGATATTCAAAAAGTTGAACAATTCAAAATTTTATTAAGGGTTAAGGTGGAGCTTCTCCAAACCATTCACAAGGGATACTTAAATCCCCATATCCCGGTAGCTCCGAAAACGACAAATGCCTTGGATTGGCTCTGGAATCAAACAGGCGTTCCAAAAAAAGATTTTGCTGAGCTCCTCACACAATCGCGTTTGGCTTCCGATTTTTTAGATCAAGCTGAAAAAAGTTTTAGACTGAGCCGTCTCATGGAATTAAATCGAGCGGGACATGAGCTTACCAACATTGAAAAAATTGAAAAAATGAAACTCCTCGTTGAATCAGGGTGGACGGGTCAAGGGGCTGAAGCTCTGAGTCAAGTCGAAAAGACCAAGCTCATCACCCGGTTAGACGAAATTTATGATTTTGAACATATGAGACAAAGCCGGTATCTGGACCGACTCATGACCAAAGGGAATCTAAAACAATCGGCACTGTTTACAGCATATAGTGATGCGGCCAACATGGGAATTGAGGTCTGGCTCCGCGATCGAGATGGGCGACCGCTTTTTTCGACGACCACAGCTCACAATGTGCTGTGGAATACATGGATCATGGTTCCCATTTTCTTATCGGGTGGACTGCGTACCGGAAAAGCGGGAAAAGTATTTTTATTTGCATTCAATGCCGCCAATTCGAGCTACTTTGGGCAAAAACTGGGGAAATGGGGTGGCGATGTTTTTGAAACAGAAGAAATTGCCAATCGATGGAATAACTGGGACTTCTTTTTTGTCCCTCAGCCAACCATGCCCTTGAGCGAAGTCCCCGGATATTTGATGCGGGATATGTTTATTCATAAAGATCCCACTTTTGATAGCAAATGGGCATTGTTCGATGCGGGTTGGTGCTTAATTTTGTCAACGCCCAGAGGGTACGGGGTTACTGTGTTATCCAGACATTTGGGCAGCCATCCTGCATTGGATAAAGACCTCAAACTCTTTTCTGCTTTGAGACAAGGCGTACGGAGTAGCCCAGTCTTGGTCAATGAAACGGTAGGCGCTGCCACATACACCATTGCCTATCCGCATTTTTTTGACGATCTGAACTTTCAACTTAAAATTTTAAATTCTCAATTCGAATGTCTTGACCCATGGCAAAGCCAGCAGTGGAACAATAAACCACAAATCAAACTGTCGCTGGGAATATTTTCATCCACAAAGCCAGAACAGATTCGATTTGAACTTCATCGAGATGCATCTCATGTCAAATATTACGAACTTCCAGAAACGGCCTGGACAGAAATCCAAGAACAATTTTATGAACTCACTTGGACCCAAGATATAGACGTCACAGATCATCCGTCTCTTTATGAAATCCAAAATATACAAATTAAAAATAAAGGCCGATGGGCCTCGAGCAGTATGAATCCATTTTCTGAAAAAGAGCATGAAGATGGGAAAGAACTAACTCTCGAAAAACCACTGACACTGATCATTCAAGCCAAAGATCCTTTTGTTTTAGGTCTTTTTAAATCTCTGCTCGCTCTTTCCAAAGAAGCATCGACTGAATTTTATAAAGGTCACAAATATTATGCTGCCGGGATTGCATATATGATCGGCCAATATTTAAAACCATTTTACGATGAAAATAGAGATGATGAAAAAAATCTGGTCATTCGAAGTCAATCCAACAGTCTGGCGTTTGACGCATTAAAGGAAGCCAAAAAAATCACCCATTCTGTTCAATTTTCAGATTATCCCATCACCAAAGAGGCGCTGGATTTACTCACAGAATATTTGGATACGATTGCACATCATGCGCTGCCAGAAGGAACGCTGGCCATGCAAGACATCCAAAATCCCAGAACATGGCTGGATCAGGAAACATTAAAACGATTGTCTTCTATTCGAGCTGACATTCTCGAAGAAACATTATTTTTGACGAAGGCAACAAAGTCGACTGGGCCACATTTAATCTATATAAAGGATACGCCCATGCACTCTCCAAATTATACAGATGGCATTATCCCAATATTCGCCAGGATGTTTCCGATCGTCTTCCGTATTTAAAACTCTTGGTCACCCTGGATGAAATGTCTCAATTCCATAACGATCTGGTCACCTCTTGGACCGCCAGTCTTTGGTGGAGGGACTCAGTACTGGTCGAATTTTCAGATCAGTTCCAGGAATTGGAACGATTGTTAAAGCAAACACAAACCCCATAGGAGTTCATGGGGACCATTTGACAAAAAATGTACATCAATGTACACTTTCTATAAATGACCATTAAAATTTCAGCTACGGAATTTAGGAAAAAAATGTTCTCCTTACTACTAAAACTCGAAAAAAATCCCAGCACAATTATTCGTATCATTAAGCATAATAAAGTCATAGGCGAGCTGTCTGCTCCGAAACTTACAAAACAAGGCGAAGCCGCTTCCAAAGCCCTTCTACAAATTGTTCAAAAATTTAATAAGATAAAAATGCCGAAAGATCTTTCTGTGAATTATAAACACTACCTATATGGTTTAAAAAAATAATCATGTTTTTAGTCCCCGCCGTCTATGGAGACACTTCTTTTTTTGCCGCAACATTAAATGCCCGAGATCAGCATCATGAAGAAGCCAGACAGATTCACTATCGTGTCATAGAAAAAAAATTATCCTAGTAACTTCATGGGAAGTCATAGATGAAACAGCAACACTCCTATTGAGTCGCGGACATGCACCCTTGGCAAGAGATTTTGTAAAAAAAGTAGTCCCACATTTAGAAATTATTGACTATGATAAATCCATACGAAATGAAATTATCAAATATTTTCTGAAATTCAATTCTAGAAAACACCGTCTTTCTTTTACAGACACAATATCCTATGTCATCGTTAAAAATATTCTAAATGACATCCCCATTCTTTCCTTCGACCATGACTTTCTGAGCCTGGGATTAAATGTTGTCGGCCTTCAATGAATAAATTGCCTATTTTTATACCATCTCTGAGATGGTATAAAAATGGGCAATTTATTTCCCCACGAACTTTGGTGGGCGTTTTTCGAGGAAAGCCAGGGCGCCTTCTTTTTGATCGGATGTTTCGAACGTTTTGGCAAAAGCATCACACTCGAGTTCTAAGGCATCGGCGAGTTCTTTGTTATAGCCGTCATCAATGGCATGTTTGGCTTGGGCGACAGCGATCGGCGCTTTGGCGACAATGGTTTTGGCAGTACTCAAAACTTCTTTCATCAAATCGGGGGGAAGGCATACTTTGTTCACCAACCCAATTCGATAGGCCTCTTGGGCATCAATAATTCTTCCAGTGTAAACAAGCTCTTTGCCTCTGGCCTTTCCGACGAGTCTTACAAATCGTTGGGTTCCACCATAGCCGGGAATAATCCCGAGATTGACTTCCGGTTGTCCAAATTTCGCAGCGGTCGATGCGTAGATAAAATCACACGCTGCCACAAGCTCACATCCCCCACCCAATGCAAATCCATTCACCGCAGCAATCACAACGGCATCCAAACTTTCAAGTTTGTTAAATACTCCCTGTCCAAAAGTTGCAAATTGAATGGCATCTTTGGTCGTCATGTGGGGAAATTGAGAGATATCCGCACCCGCCACAAATGCTTTTTCTCCTGCTCCTGTTAAAATAAGCACTCGTATATTTTTATTTTTTTGAACATGATCCAAGGCTTTTGAAAATTCTTGCATGAGATCCATATTCAGCGCATTTAAGACTTTTGGGCGGTTAAACGTGAGAACGGCAATCCCTTGGTCTTCACCACTCTTCTCTTCATAAATTAAATTATTGTAGTTGTTTGTCTGACTTGTACTCATAAAATCCCCTTCCCGATTTCCGTCCCAAAAATCCTGCTTCGACATATTTTTTTAACAGTGGACACGGACGATACTTCGTATCGCCTGTATCTCGCAACATCACTTCCATGATCGATACCGCGGTATCAATTCCCACATAATCCAACAGTTCAAATGGCCCCATGGGAAAATTACATCCCAATTTCATCGCAGTATCGATATCGGCTACCGTGGCCAATCCTTCTTGAAACGCATAGACCGCTTCGTTTAACATGGGCACCAAAATGCGATTCACCACAAACGCGGGTGAGTCTTTGGCTTCAATAAATGTTTTTCCCATTTTTTCTGCGACTGCGCGGACCGTTTTAAATGTGTCATCTGAAGTTCTTAAGCCTCGAATTCCCTCGACAAGCTTCATGAGCGGAACGGGATTCATAAAATGCATCCCAGCAATCTTATCTGGACGTTGGGTCACCCCGGCCACTCGCGTAATGGAAATTGAAGAGGTATTGGAAACCAAGATTGTTTCTTTTTTACAAATTTGGTCGAGCTTTCGAAATAGATCCAATTTTAATTCCACATTTTCGGTGGCCGCTTCGATCACAAAATCGGCCTCGGAAAAGCTCTGGACTTCAGTCACTGGTTTAATTTTGCTCATGATATGATTTTTTTGATCACTTGAAATTTTTTCTTTTTGCACTAGACGATTGAGGCTCTCCGCAATAGCTGCGAGCCCCTTCTGAAGCCGTCCCTGATCCACATCCAATAGAAGGACATTGTAACCCGACATCGCAGCCACCTGCGCAATTCCAGATCCCATAATGCCAGATCCGATGACTCCAACTGTTTTAATTTCCATAAATTCTCCTCTTACTTTTAACCAAATCCACCAAATAGGGCGCGGGGAGAAATCGCTCCCCAAATTTTCGTTTTAAAATTTCCAATTCAGCCAGCACTTTTTCAAGTGTAATTTTTTCTGCATACTTTAGCAGTCCTCCTCGAAAAGGAGGAAATCCAATTCCAAAAATCATCGCCATATCGAGCTCCTGAGGGGTTGCGACAATGCCTTCTTGTAAACACAGAAGCGCTTCATTGATAATCTGAAATACCATTCTAAATTCCCATTCTTCTAATCTCGCATTTGGAGTCACGGGCTTTAATCCAATAATCGAATACAGAGTCTCATTTTCTTTTTTGGCTTTGTGATTTCCAGTATAAAATCCCTTGCCATTTTTCTTACCCAAATATCCGGCTTGCACCACACGATCCAAAATGGAATGAGGCTTCATTCGATCGCCAAATGTTTTGTACATCACATGGGCCGCTTTTTGAGCGATATCAATTCCCACTTCATCCAATAATGTAAATGGACCGACCGGCATTCCAAAATCGAGCATCACTTCATCAACCACAGTCACTGGGATTCCTTCCTCTAATAAATATGCCGCTTCGTTCAGGTCCTGGCGTGTCATTTTGATTGCGGACACG
>CAZDSE010000019.1:10026-12819 GCA_964507905.1 uncultured bacterium
TCATATAGGGCATCAGGATTCGGTTCACCAAAAAGCCCGCTTTGTTTTTAACAACAACAGGCACTTTCCCTAAATTTTTGGCCAGTTCTACCGTCGTCACAATGGTTTGTGGAGAGGTAATGGAATCCACCACCACTTCTACAAGAGGCATCTTATGAACGGGACTAAAAAAATGAAGTCCAATCACGCGATCTTTAAACTGACATTGGGCTGCGATGTCTGAAATAGAAAGTGAGGATGTATTCGTCGCTAAGATCGTCTCCGGCTTTACATGCGACTCCAATTCCAAAAACAATTTTTGTTTTACGTTCAAATCTTCAACGATGGCTTCCACCACCACATCGGCCCGTTTAAATCCATAAAATTCCGTGCAAGGACCCACCAAGCCCATCTTTTGTTCCACTTCCCGCGGCTTCATTTTCCGCTTCTTTAATAAATCATCGTAAACCTTCCGAATTGACGATAATCCTTTGGCCAAAGCCGGTTCATTGACATCTTTCACTCGCACTGGAATATTTCTAAAACTAAAAAGTTGCGCAATCCCCGCTCCCATGAGTCCCGCTCCCATCACTGCGGCATATTCTATTTTTTTGGGTTTTATATTGGGGTCCGAACTTCCGGTTAATTTTTTGGTGGCTTCACGTTGAAAAAATAATCCGATTAAATTTTTACTGACTTCTGTCTCCGAAAGATCGCCAAATCCTTGGGCCTCGATATTTAAACCGTCCGTAATCCCCCGATCCAGACATTCATAAATCACGTCCAATGCCTTCAAAGGGGCTGGATACTGCCCTCGGGTCTTCTCCAAAACCGACGCTTTGGCTTTTTTATAAATCATGCTTCGCCCAAGCCTATTTTTTTCCAATAAGAAATTAAGAAGTGAAAATCCCTTAGATTTTTTCTTTCGCCAAAGCGCTTTGTCAATCACTTCTTCCGCTCGCCTCATTAAAATTTCTGAAGGGACCACTTCATCCACCAAGCCCACTTTGAGGCATTTATCTGCGGGCCATACTTTGGCCGCCAAAATCATATCGAGTGCGGCTTGTAATCCAATGAGTCTGGGCAATCGGTAACATCCGCCCATCCCAGGAAGAATGCCCAGAGACACTTCCGGAAGTCCGATACTGGTTTTTGGATTGGATGTTGCAATCCGATAGGTGAATCCCAACTTCAATTCACATCCGCCACCGAGACAGGCCCCATCAATCGCTGCCACCGTCGGGAACGGCATGGATTCAACCAGAGTTGGAAGCCTTTGAGCACGAGATGATTTTTCAGTTCCCTCTCTGGCATTTCGGACAGATAAAATTTCATTGATATCGGCACCCGCAATGAATATATCTGGCTTCGCACTTTTTAAAATGAGCCCGCGAATTTGAGAATTTTTTTCTAGTTCTTTTAATACATGCTCTAATTCTCTTCCAATGTCTGGAGTAATTTTATTGATCTTCTCGCCTGGCAAATCAAATGTCACAATGGCAATTCCATTGTTCTTGATTTCAAGTTTAAATGCGCTCATTAATTTCTCTCCAAAATCATTGCCCCACCTTGACCGCCGCCGATACAAATCATGGCCAGACCATATTTAAGTGATCTGCGCTTCATTTCTTTGGCAAGGGTCACCACAATCCTGGCTCCAGAAGATCCGACGGGATGTCCGAGTGCAATCGCACCCCCATTTACATTCACAATCTCGGGATTAATTTCTCCGATGGCGTCACCCTGCCATTGGGATTCGGCATAGGATTTACTATTAAATGCTTTAAATACAGAGAGCACTTGTGCCGCAAAGGCCTCATTAATCTCAATAAGCTCAATATCTTTTAATGTGAGATGTGCTCTTTCCAAAGCAATCTTGGCCGCCCCAACCGGGCCCAATCCCATTCGCTTGGGATCCACACCAAAAAATGCATAAGATCGAATTGATGCAATGGGTGCGTATCCCAATTGGGTCGCCACATCGTGCTTCATAATCAAAGTCGCCACAGCTCCATCTGTAATGGGGCAACTATTTCCAACGGTCACCGTTCCATATCGGCGATCAAAAAATGGTTTTAATTTTCCCAACTGTTCTACCGTTTGATTTCGTCTGGGGCCAATGTCTTCTGTAACTGCCCGTTTATATTTCGGAGGGACATATACGGGTGTTATTTCATCAACGAACTTTCCTTCATCCAATGCCCGGCCATATTTTTGATGGCTTTGAAATGCAAAGAGATCTTGCTCCTCGCGAGAAATATTCCATTCTCTGGCCAATACCTCTGCTGTCAGCCCCATATTGAGGCCACAAAATGGATCCGTTAATCCCTCGGCCAATGCAATACGAGGTTTCAAAAATGACAAACGGAATGACATCAACGTTTTTAACTTTTGCGGAATGGTTTTTGACTTCATGAGATTCATTAAGAAATCAGCATAAGTCTTTGGAAATAAAAGAGGAATATTGCTCATAGACTCTGTGCCGCCCGCCATAATGGCGTTGGCCTGTCCCAGGCGAATCTTGTTATACGCCTGAGCAATGGATTCCAAGCCAGACGCACAATTTCTTTGAACCGTATAGGCAGGCACATGGCGCGGAATTCCAGCATTTAATGCAACCACTCGAGCAATGTTTGCCGCTTCGGCGGGTTGTCCGATATTTCCAATGATCACTTCATCAATGATTTTTGGATCGAAATTAAGCTTGGCCAATAGTTCAGACACGCATACACGTCCCAACTCCTGGGCAGAAATATAATTAAACACATCACCAGATTTCACATAGGGCGTACGAAGTCCATCCACAATGACGAC
>CAZDSE010000020.1:0-12798 GCA_964507905.1 uncultured bacterium
TGCCTTAGCCATTTGTGCTGGCCCCTTAGCCTTCATAAATTCTGTTCTTGCAGCTGTTATCTCCTTAAACGTTGACTTTTCATGTTTCATATAGCCCTTTACACTCTCAACCAGGTTAGGAATCAAGTCAAATCTTCTTTTCAGTTGAACATCAATTTGTGACCATGCATTATTGATCCTATTCCTCAGTCTGATAAAAGAATTGTAACTTATAATAAACCACAATAAAACTACTGCAACAACAATTATTAAAATCCATAATGCTACTGATGCCATAAAAATTGAATTGCAGAGAACTTTATAAGTTTTGCTATTCAAAATGTTTATAAGTTCTGCATAGACAAAAGATATATGAAAATAAGTTTCTTTGAAGAATACGCCAATTCTAAAAATTTGTCAAAATTAAGTTTAATAAAGTTTCCAACAAAGTTATATTTAGCTGATTATAATATAGATAGTTATAAACAATACAAAAAAGAATTACAAGATAAATACAAAAACCTAAAGGAAGTAATATGGTGGTCAGTATTAAATGTTCATGAAGGTTATTGGCTAAGTCCCTGGACTAAAAGAAGAGCGTTACTGAGAATTTTTCATAATTTACTAAATGAAAAAATCCCTATTTTGTGGGATGCAGAATTTCCAAAAAATAGAAAATTGATTTTTACACAGTTTTTTAAGCATTTCAAAAACAGAAAATTAATAAAAGCATTCTTTGAAAAATATAAAGGCGATATTTATACAGCAGAATATTTTATTGCAGGAAAACTAATGAAGAAGATTTTGGATTATTCTTGTTTATCTTTTGATACTAAGGAATACGAGAACCTGGCTGTAGTTAAAATGATGTACACATCAATGCATCCCTGGATTAATGAAAAATTTATAAAAAATGAAATAAAAGATTACAGACAAAAATACAATGATAAATTCGCAATAGGTCTTGGTGTTTTAGCTACAGGAATAAATGGGAATGAACCAGTGATAACACCAAAACAACTGGAAAGAGACTTAAGAATATGCAAAGAATTAAAGATCAAAGAGGTTATAATCTACAGGCTAGGCGGTCTAAACAAAGAATATACAAAAATAATACCGACCATCCCATATCGAAAAAAGGTTGAAGATTTTAAAAATTCACTGAGATACCGCCCTCCAAAAATCGCCAGTGGTGGAATGATGAGGATGATGTGTTTGGCTTCGGGATATTTCTCCTCCAAAAATAAAGTAATCACCAAGAAATAACCAATCACATGGGCCAAAAGAAGGAGTTCTTCTTTCTTAAAATTCAGCACACTCTTTAGTGATCCAAACAATCCTGAAACAATTAGAATGAAGAACGGAACGCCAAATAATACACATAACTCTAAAAAATGATTCACTGGACTGATCCACCATGCAATGGTCTCGGCTTTCGGAGCATGCATTAACTGCGTTTCAAATCGATCCGGATACATACCGAAGTAGTTCGAAAAATGTGTAATCAGACTGGGCGTTCCCAAGAGCATGCCAAATAAAAAACACAATGCCCCTCCCCATACCCAACTTGCTTTGCGCTCAGACGACATGAGAAATGTGAGTCCCAGCGCCAACAATAAAAATGGCCCTTCCAAATGAATGGATGTTGCCAAACCCGTAAGTGCGCTTCCAAACAAAAAAAACTGGGTCAATTTTTTTTTGTCTTTCGACTGAAGAATAAGAACCATGAAGAATAAAATCAAAACACTAATCAGGTTTAATAAGGGTTGAGATTTGGCCAAATGATTGAATCCATTAAATCCCATGCCAAGAGCCAAGATGGAGGACGCATAGATCCCTGCAGTTCTCCCATAGACACGCTCTGTCAATCGATAAACAAAATAAATGGTCAGCGCACCCAATATCGCAGAAATGGTTCTTGCGTACACATAGATGCCCGTTGCAAACTCTGGAAATTTGTTGGCCATTTCAAACCAGGAGACCGATGCTGCCGCTTTTAATTCTCCCAATGGAAAACCCGTCACACGAAGAAGCAAATAGACAGGGATAAAACATACAACCAAAAACAATTGATACCCCGTCAGCTGAACAAAATCGGAAATGGGATCAACCCAGGACAGCGATCCAGCCATGTGAAGCGCATTTGTAACCACTTCATCTGAATGAAACCGAGATGGCAATCCCCATCGATTTCCATAAACGCTTAAGCCCAATCCAACCACCATGCTAATAAAAACCGGTATTGGCATTTTGATCTTTTGCAACATCGATTATGCCTTCTTTAAAATAAACGTCCGTCTTAAGGCAAGATATCTTCTAATAGACTCTGGTATATTTCGTTCTATATTCAAATCCAGTCTTTTGGACATCGGGGAGTTAAAGGGCAAAACGATCGTGCTATTCTCACATACGATGTTTAAGCCATGACGGGTAAATGCTTCCAAAAGCTCCCGACGGTATAAAAACCGGTGCGGACCTTCACTGTGATTTGTTCCCATAACATATGTGAGACTATGTACCCAATCCCATGCGCGATTGGGACACGTTAAGATCATGACACCATCTTGTGTCATCACTCGAGTTAACTCTTGTAAAAAAGTGTCAAAATCACAAACATGCTCCACTGTTTCATACGTACATACAAAATCAAAGGTCTCAGAATCAAGATCTGTATTTTTAAGTCTTCTGTCTGCCAGACTTAAAAGATAGTCAGAAAAATCCACACATGTTGCAGTCTTTAATTTTTGATGCTGATGCCAAAACAATGAGCCTTTGCCAGACCTGGCCTGTATGTCCAGCATTCTATAGTCATTCCTGGGTAAAAAAGGAATCACAAGAGCATATGAATTGGTAAACCGCTTAAAATACGGATATATCTTCTCATTAATCTCGTCATATTCGGTAACCGTATCCCAGAATTGACCCACATCTTCTAGCGTCCATTTTCGAGATGACCAGTATCCGTATTCTGTCTTAGCTCGCTCGAGAAGCTCTCTCATGAGTTATCCTTTCAGGTGAATTGTATTTCTGGGTCGAAATCAAATTCATATTCCCTGTCCCCACCATGATGGCTCGTCGCATCCGAGACATAAAACCCAATAAATGAAAAGGCGCAATCTTGGGAGCAGTTCGATTATTAAAAATTTTTACCACCATCTTCATAAAGTATGAATGCCCAAAATTTTTAAACTTCAGATTATGGGCATGCATTTTTAAAATACTCTGTTGATCAATATCATAAAGAGTCAAAAGATGTTTGTGGAACATCTCTGAGACCGCTTGATCTGCAACAGGGGTATTCACCAAAAGTAAGGTCGCATTTTTTAGATTCTTTATCCATGCATCCCCCAAAACCAAATCCGCTTCCTGGGAAATGAAGACCTGACATTTTCCACAGGTTCTTCCATGAAACAATAAATCCACCAATTCCCAATGTTCTTTTCCAAATGATTTGGTTTGTCCATCATTCAGATGGACCGTAAATCCTCCGGGATATTTTCCACCACGATACTCAATGGCATAAATTTCCGATTTTTTTACTCTGGCTTTTCGAATTAAATAATCGGTAGCTTCTGGGGTAATGTTGTAGCCGCAAAAAAAACTAATGACACAGACACATTGTGGGGCAAGTTTTTTAACGGCCCTCACAAAACAGGGTTCAACCACAACTGCCAATTTTTTATGCTTATTCTGCTCCAATATTTTAAGCAGAGGCGGTAAAGACATATATACATATTTTGATCCTGTTAATGACGTCACCTCGGATGACTTTTCCACAAGTTTATAGATACATTTGGTGCGATCGAAGTCATCAAATCCCACTCCAATAACAGCATCCACTTTGCCACTATCCAAAAGATATTGGAGCACTGTGGTCCCTATTCCACCGGACGATCCATGGAGACGATTGTAGGCATTATTGCTAAACCCCACGAACGTATGAATGCTTTGAGGGAGTAAATCAGGAGTTAATTTTCTAGATCCTAGGCCAAACATCTTATTTGAATTTGATGCTATGGGAGACTCACCAAGGTTGGCAAGGGGTTTTTTCCATGGTAACGTCGTCGGACTCAAGTATGATGGAAATTCGCTCAGTTACTCCGGACATGTTCGATGAAATCTATTCTCTTCTTGGTGAATTTAAGATCCAATTTTCTCAAGAGGAATGGAAACAAATATTTTTCTATCCTTGGCAAAGATCCGAAAACCATGTCGGTTATGCATTATATGAAAACTCGTCTCTCATCGGATATATGGGTCTTATTTTTAGTAATCGCCTCTTACATGGAAAAATACAGAAATTTTGCAATATCACCTCTTGGATCATTAAGCCTGGGTACCGCCACACCAGTATTGCTTTCATCACCAAATTAAAGGAACTTGGGAAAAACTATACTCTCACCAACATGACCCCTTCTCCATCTGTTGGATCCATCTTAAAAGAGATCGGATTTAAACCACTGGAATCAAATATTTCTATATTTTCATTGTCTCCCAATTTTTTACCATTTTTTAAACCCAGCCTCTCCCATACCGCATCACGTCCAGATGAATTCAAAAATATTTTAAATCCAGCCGATTTTCAAATATATCAAGATCATGCCCTATCTACATGTCACCATCTTTTGACATACAGTCCCTTTCAATATTGCTACCTCATTTTTAAACGACACACCCAAAAAGGTGTACCATTCAATTTCATCTTGTACCTGAGTGACCCAAATTTATTTCAGAAAAATCAAAACCAGATTCTTTGGAAGATGTTTAAAAAAACTCGCTCCCCATTGGGCATCATTGATCACCGTTTTCTAAAGAGACCATTCCCCTTTGGGATCAAGTATCCCCTTCCTTCTTGCAGATTGTTTTTATCCCAACATCTGAAAGCCCACGACATTGATAATCTCTATTCAGAGATCGCCCTACTTCCAATCATATGAGAGCCACCATCTATAAAAAATTAAAACAAAGCGCAGAACTTTTGGATCATTTGTTCATAAAGCACTCCTTAAATTTCACCAAGAATTCGCCCATGCTTATTATTTTTTTATTCCACAAGGTGATTAAACAAAAAAAGGAGCCTGAGTTAAGCCTACTCGCTCCCCCAGACACCCTATCTATTGATGACTATAAAATTTTTATCGATTTTTTTCTGGATAGAGGGTTCCAATTTGTTTCTCTAGATCAATTGGACTCTTTAAACCCAACCCAAAAATATATCTGCCTAACATTTGATGATGGATATGCAAATAATCTTCTGTTGCTTCCTATGTTAAAAGAATACCAGATCCCCTGTATTTTTTATGTCTCTCCGTCACTCATTACGCTTCAGCACGGATTTTGGTGGGATATCCTTTATCGAAAAAGAAGCAAGCAAGGACAATCATCCTCATCTATCACGAAAGAAATGGCGCGATTGAATCTCCTGACCCACGCTGAAATTGAAAAACATTTAAAATATACTTTCGGTCAAGATACGCTAAGGCCTGTTGGCGATATCGATCGCCCCTTTACAAGAGAGGAAGTGACCCAGTTATCTAAGGAGCCCCTGATAACCATTGGAAATCATGCCGATCATCACTCTCTTCTCACACCCTGTGATCAAGATACAATTCATTCTGAAATTTTAAATGCTCAAATTGCATTGAAAAATATGACTGGCTCTTTCCCACAACATTTTTCTTACCCCTGTGGGCAATATAATCGTCAGATCATGGACATTGTAAAGGATCTTGGATTTAAAACCGCAGTGACCGTAGAACCTCAGAAGATCAAGCTTCCCCTGGATCCCAGTGAGCAATATCGGCTCGGGCGATTTTATTTTTCATCCACACGCGGAATCATTCATCATTGTGAATCCAGCTTAACTAATTATTCACTCATTCAGTGGTCACGACAAATAAGATGCGCGCCCGGGAGGAGTTGAACCACCGACCTTCTGATTCGTAGTCAGACGCTCTATCCAACTGAGCTACGGGCGCAAATGAATTGGATCATATGCTTTAGATTTTTGGTTTTCAAACGAAAAAAAATAAGATAAAATATCATTTGATGTCCAAGAAAGAAAAATGGAACAAGATTTATGACTGCCCAGGATTATTTTACGGGAAAGATCCGATCTCTCTTGTTAAAACCCATTGGAACCGACTCAGGAAGGGAAAGGCCCTAGATCTTGCCATGGGAGAAGGACAAAATGCTGTTTTTTTGGCCAAGCACGGGTTTGAAGTCGTGGGAATGGATATTTCAGATGTGGCCGTGGAAAAAGCCAAGAAATTGGCTTACGACGAAGGCGTGAAATTGGAAGCAAAAGCGGCGGATGTCGACATGTATGTTTTCCCCATTATGGGATTTGATACGATCTTGGTTTCATATTTTAAACCCTTGTCCCGATATTATAATGAAATTTTGAGAGCTCTTGCCCAGGGCGGCACTGTACTTTTTGAAAACTATACAACCGATCAACTCTTAAGAACACCCATCAAAGAGTTTGAGAATTCAGATTATTACTATCCCAATGAACTCATCAAGAATCTCAAAGACTATCAAATCCTCTATTATAATGAAGGGGTAGAAAATGAAAAATTTATCGTGCAATGTATCGCCAAAAAACCCCTGGATCGGGATGCCGTAAAATATGGATTTGTAAAAGGCGATGAGTCTGAAACCAAAGGCCGATTTAAAGCCGCCGAAGATTTGTTTAAGAAAAAAACTTAAGCCACTTCCCAGAGAGACTCACCAAAATATTTTTTAGAATCCTGGAAGGTTTGAATAACACGATAGCCTGATTTTTTGGATAGATTGTCAATATCTTCCAGAGAAAATTTGTACGAAAATCCCGATTTTATTTTTTCTCCTTTTTGAAAAGAAATGGTCATGCTCAAAGAAGAAATAAGCACATCTTGAGTCTCCAAGCTAATGACAAAGCTTTCATTCACCCCCTCCTTCGCATCATAAATCGCCCCGTGATCAAACTTATCGAGATCAAAGTTGGCGGACAACTCTCTATTGATCCGTGTTAGCACATTTAAATTAAATGCCTTGGTAATGCCTTTTGAATCATTGTAGGCCCTGCGAATCAGATTTGGATCCTTTTTAAAATCAAATCCAACCAAAAAAAGATCTCCCGAATTTAAAAAAGTGTGAATGCGTTTTAAAAAATCTTTGGCCTCTTTGGGTGTAAAATTCCCAATATTAGACCCCAAAAACAAAAGAATATTTCTTGTTTCTGTATTCTTTCCTAATTTTTGAAGAGCAGAAAAAAAGTCTTCGACATAAGATTCAATGTGAAGAGAAGGAAATTTCAGTTGGAGCTCCCTTGTAACATCTTCAATTGCCCTTGGGGAGATGTCTATAGGAACATAATAAAAAGAGAGTTTCGAGCCCTGCCATCCTTCAATCAAAAGACTTACTTTTTCAGCATTTCCAGGTCCCAGTTCAATCAATCGAAAAGGAGCTGTGCCAATGATTTTGGACATCCCCTCAGCATGCGTTCTTAAAATTTCTTTGTCACATGACGTCAGATAATAGTCTTCTGTTTGAGTGAGCAAATCAAACAGCCGCGTCCCCTCTTCATCATAGATATATTTGGAGGGAATATATTTCGGGGTTGCCGTCAATCCACGAATAACATCTTGGGCAAAATCATCATTTCGCATGAATGACGAATTTACCGAAATAAGTGGTGTTTGTCCAGAAGCAGAAATTTCGCAAAGACTATAGTGTCATCCTCAGAAAGGAGGTTCTATGAGAACCTTAAATAAATATGTAAATGGTGTTGGGTATGCAATGGCGGGGCTATTGCTTTTCTGTCAATCAGTCAACGCAGCCAACTGGGAAAAATTTCTTTCCTGTGAAAATGGCAAAATCAATATGGACGTAAATACCGATGAGAGAAGAGAGCTCCAATTGGTTATAAAGGACCTGGCTCTCATGAAACGCCTCGCAGCGGAGGGATTCATTAATCCGAAATTCGGAGATCAAGAGTATGTCATTTCAGGAGGGCATCTGGAAATTAGGCAGCAAACACCCACTTCATCACGCCCTGTATCTTTGGGAGGGGTTTTTTATCCTCATGATTTCCAAAAAATGATTTCCAATCATGGCAACAGTGGCTTTCAGGTTGAAAATCGTGGCAGAGAACTGGCGTTGCAACCGTTTTGGATTCGAGATGGATATTCATGCGCGGGCGGCGGAATGGAGTGTTTTTCGACCCATGAGGGCTGGGATCAATATCACAATGAGTATGTTTTTGGAAAAGAATACCATTTTCAAGATTGTGAATATATGGGGAGATCATATGAGCGATGAAAAGTCATTCTGAGTCACAGAGGGGAATGTTATCATCATTTTTTAAATTTCGATGGTAAGATTCCCTTCTCAGTCTTAAATGCATCGGTAAATGCTCCGAAATTTTCATACCCGACCAATAGTGCCACTTCTCCAATCGAATGATTCCCTTTTTGAAGAAGTCCTGTGGCTTCTTCAATTCTACGCTTACGAATATATTGATAGGGAGTTGTATTTATATTTTTTTTAAATGCTCTTAAAAGAGTAGAGGCACTTGCCCCACTTTGGAGCCCCACTTCTTCTATGGTCAGTGGATTAAAAAGGTTTGATTCAATATATTTTAAAGCTTTCGTGATTGGTCTATTTTCATTTTCACTTGCTTCACTTTTTCTTGCTTCATTTTCTCTTAAAGAGAGTTTTCCGTCTTTTTTCCTTTGAAAGAAGGACCGAAAAACTTCTTTTACAATCTGTTTTCCAAAAAATTTAGTGCTATCCCTTTTGTGTTGGACGATAAACTCAAAAAAGAATTCTTGAACGAGTTCTTCAAGCCACCGGCTTCTGGTTAATATGGCGCATTGATTTAGAATATCTCTTTTTTGATTCTCCGTATAACTCTCTTCATCTTTCACTTCTTCGATTAAAGACAAGGAAGGATACAGAGCGATCGTATCGTAAATGGAACTGATCCCTTCATCATCGTGTTTTAGCCCCTTTGGAACCAAAAGGAGTTCATGACTGGTAAAGCGATATGTTTTCTTCGGGTTTTGAGTTCGAACTTCCATCACGGATGCACCTCTTGGAAAAACGAGCATCCATCGGTCATGGACATGGATGTCTTTAAAAAATTGACAACTTCTTTCATAGGCCACACCCAAATCAGAGGACAGATCGATGGCCTGTTCTAAAAGACATCCTTGAGGTTTAATTTCAAATCCTCTCCATTGAGAAAAAGTGCCATGTAACATGGTGACGTTTTTACCGAAATCTTTGGTGTTTTGCAAGAAGCTTAAAATCAATAAAGTGGCTATTTTGTTTCTATAACTGGCTCACAATCATGTGAACCAAAACAGGAGGTAACAAAAAATGAATAAAAAACACTTAATGAACCTTGGAGCATTGATGCTTCTTGGAACAATTTCTTCAATCGGTCATGCCCAAGAGCATGCCAAAGACTGGCAAACAATATTAAGCTGTGAAAATGGACAAGCCTATATTGATGTCGATAAAAATGAGCGCAGAAACTTGCAGCTGGTGTTTAAAGGAGAAGACATGCTGAGGCGCATGCGTGACGCGGGGTTTATCGCACCTCAGTTTGGTGACAAAGAAAAAGTCATTCAAGGGATTCATGCGGAGTTGAGACAAATAACTCCTACAGAAACCCAACCCATTTCTTTGGGAGGCGTTTTTTATCCATGGGACTTTAAAAAGATGATAAGTGAGTCTACATACGTCACTTTTGAAATCGAATCGCATGGTTCAATGCTTGCGGTAAAATTTCTCAGTGTTACTTCCGGCACGAGATGCATTGATTACTGGACAGTAGATGGGAATCAAGAATGTCGTGAGTATGGTGACTATCATAAAACCTATCGTTTGATGAATGAAACTATTTTAGAAGGATGTCACTTGTTACCATAGGAAAAGAAATCTAAAAAGATACTGGGAGTTCGACCATCTTCCAAAGAATTCGGAGAGGGGGAGATTCGAACTCCCGTACCCGTTAGGGTAAGTCGCTTTCGAGGCGACCCCGTTACGACCGCTTCGGTACCTCTCCATGACAGTTTTACCAGATATACACAATTATATTTGACAAATAAAGTCGAAATCACTAGACCTTGAACTCATGAAAATTCAAATCACTCGCTCTTCTTCCAGAAGCGCAAAAGATCATACATTGGTGGTTCCGGTTTACCAACAGGGGGGAAAAGCGGCTGTCCCCAAAAATGGCGGATTTCTAAAGCCGCTCTTAGACAAGCTTCAAAAGGAAAATTTATTTAAGGCAGATCCCAGAGAAGTGTTTTTGGTTCGTTTCGCCAAAACAGGCGCCAGTACCAATATATTGCTGTGTGGCCTTGGGAAAAAAGAAGACAATAGCTTAAATCGCATTCGAGAAGCCTTGATTGCCTCTGGCTCCACATTGAGTAAGGCCAAAATTTCCAGTCTGGGCTGCTTACTCTCTCATGTAACAGTTCCTGCTGGTGTTACATTTGAGTCTCTTTCCCAGGTGGCAACTGAAGCATTGGCACTTCCCCTCTATCAGTTCTCTAAGTTTAAAAAAAGTGCCAAAGAAGATTCCGGAGTAAAAAGTCTGACCTTGTTTGTGGAAAGCAATGACGAAGTCACAGCTGGAAAAAAAGGAATTGCGAAAGCAAAAATTTTAATCGACGCATCCAATTTGGTCCGAGATTTGGTCAATACGCCCCATAATTCCATGAAAGCTCCTGATCTTGCTTTGGCCGCTGAAGAGGTTGCAAAACAGGCGGGGCTTAAAGTCACCGTCTTTACTGAAAAAGAACTTCAAAAAGAAGGATTTGGAACACTTTTGGCCGTGAATCAAGGAAGCGATATTCCTCCTCGCTTTGTTATCCTGGAACACAATGCGGGGAAAAAAGACTTGGATACCATTTGTCTCGTTGGTAAAGGGATCACATTTGACTCTGGCGGAATGTCGCTAAAACCTGCAGACGCCATGGAAACCATGAAAGATGACATGGCCGGATCTGCCACGGTATTGGGGATTATGCAGGTGGTTTCTAAATTAAATCTAAACCTTCATGTGGTTGGATTTATGGCCATCACGAACAATATGCCGAGCGGCAAAGCCATCGTTCCTGGAGATATTGTTAAATCTTATTTGGGAAAAACCATTGAAATTTTAAATACCGATGCTGAAGGAAGATTGGTGCTTGCAGATGCCGTTGCCTACGCAGATAAAAATTTTAGTCCCAAGCTTTTAATCGATTTTGCAACGTTGACCGGAGCATGCGTGATTGCTCTTGGAGAGGCGGGAGCCGGAATGATGGGCACCGATCAAGCATCTATGGATAAACTTCTTGAGTTGTCTTATTTCAGTGGCGACAAAGTTTGGCAACTTCCCCTTTGGTCAGAGTATCGAGAAGAATTGAAAAGTGATAATGCGGATTTAAAAAATGTTGGAAGTAACCGAGGTGCCGGAACTGCAAAAGGGGCCATGTTTATTCAAGAGTTTATTAATCCCAAAACACCGTGGATTCATTTTGACATTGCGGGATCTGCATTTATCAGTCGTCCGACCTATCGATATTATCCCAAAGGGGCGACTGGCGCTTGTCTTAGACTCGTTTCAGAATTTTTAATCAATTGGAATAAGGCATAGCCAGTTCTTCTATCTTTCGATACAGAGAAGATAGCGATAATCCCAATTCTTGTGCGGCCCTTTTCTTGTCCAATTGATTTTTCTCTAACACCCATTGAATATGTTTTGATTCAAACTGACGGAGTGCTTCTTTATAATTATAGGATGCCGATGTCTGACCCGAAATAATCTCAGGCGGAAAATCATGCACGTCCAAAAATTGTGCGGTCAAAGGAGAAAGAAGAATGGCTCTTTCTAAAATATTCCCCAATTCTCGAATATTGCCCTTCCACTGATAGTTCATGAGCATTTGCAATGCTGAATCAGATACATACTGAACTTTTTTGCCGATCTCTGCTGAAAAAGTACGGACAAAATATTTAACCAAAAATGGAATATCATTTTTTCTGGCCCGAAGTGGGGGCACTTTGATCTCAATTGCATTGATCCGATAGTATAAGTCTTCTCGAAATGTTCCCTTGGCCACCTCTTGAGATAAATCTTTGGAAGAAGACACAATGAGTCGTATAAATTTATTATGAAGAATTCCGCCGGTTTGAAAATGCTCAATCAATTTTGCCTGAAGCGCAGCTGACAATTTCCACACTTCATCCAAAAAGAGAGTTCCTTCCTCCGTCTTTTTGAAAACTCCATTGTCCCCAAAAAGAGTTTGATCCAGCTGAGCTTCCGAGTAACTCCCACAGCGAATAATCATAAATCGCCTGTGAGATGATTGATAATGAATGGCCTTGGCCAGTTTTTCCTTCCCCACTCCCAATTCTCCAGTAATGAGAACGGTTGTTGGAGTTCCAGACACTTTTTGGATCAAAGAATAAATGGTTTTCATCTCTGGTCCTTGACCCAAAATATTATCAAAGTCGAATTGATCTAAAACTGAATTTTTAAGATGCCGATTTTCAATATTAAGCTGCTTATAGTCCAAGAGATGTTTTAACTTTAAGAGCACATCATCAAATATGAGTGGTTTTATCACATAATCATGAGCCCCTTTTTTAAGCGCTTCGAGTGTGGTTTCCATCGATCCATATGCGGTCATCACAATAAAAAAAGTTTCTGGGGAGGCCTCTATGACCTTTTCCAAAACCAACAGCCCGTTCTTCTTGGGCATTTTTAAATCACAAAAAATAACATCAAATGATTTTTGACTGAGTTTTTCAATAGCTTCGTCTCCATCATATGCG
>CAZDSE010000021.1:0-4996 GCA_964507905.1 uncultured bacterium
GACTTGATAAAAGTATTTTTGATCCATCTTTGGAGGCGACACTGACTTTATGGTTGGAATTATTTCAACTTCGGTCGCCAAGGGCTGGATAGAGGGTTCCTTAACTTTTATATTCCGTTTGGCAATATAGAAAGTGATGGCACCTCCCAGTATAACAATCCCCATGAAACCAAAAATGGCATTCAATCGGGTCTTTTTTGAAGCAGATAGAGCATGGGGAATGACTTTTGAGATATCCAGCATAGGAGGTTCTCCCACACATATCGACATGAGTTGAATCTTAAACTGCCCTTTATTGAATTCGAATCTTCCATTGGGGTTTGCTTCTTCCCCATTTGTTTTAAAATTTTTAAAGACAAGTTCTTCTTTTGACTTCCAATAAAACAGTCCGGACAAAACGTCACCACCGCTTTTATCCTTTAAAACCAATGAGGACATTGGAAATGAACCTGCGAGAAAAAATGGCTTAGAAATTGTCTGGCGCTTGATCGGTTTTCCATCTTTATAAATCATCAAATGAAATTTAATGTTTGTCATGCCACGCTGAATTCCACTCCTTTGGACCTTCTTCTTTTTTAAAACCCACAAATTGTGATGACAAATACAAAGGAGGTTCCCACTGAATCCCCAAATCTTTCTTTTTTACAAACACTTCAAATGGCTCTAAAAAAATGGTGTTTGACTTGGGCATTGTCGTTGTCTCTTGAACAGGAGCCACTCCCATCAAAAGTATAATGAGACCCAAAAAAGGGATGATTTTTATGTTCATTTAATCCCCCAGAGATTCAAATATCGGGATGATACTTTCATCATCTTTGACGAAAACTCACCCTTCTGACCATATACATTAAAATAGAGTTCAGAAATTTCTTGCAGCGCAGAAAAGTCTTCTTTCTCACGTTTTTGCAAATACGCTTTGTCCAAATTTAAAACCACTTCATACAATAATTTCTCAAGTTCTGTGGGTTGCATCGAAAGTTGAGACAACTCTCGACACTGCTTGGCCACTTGGTTAGAATTTTTTTGAAGCAATGAAAGATCCAAAATTTTTCGATGTAAAATGATTTTTTGTTCACTGCTTAAAGTTTCAGTATTTAGATTTTTTAAAATCCACTGGGATTGCTTATAGGCTTTCCTATTTTTCTCGTAGTCAGACATTAAAAACGTCGTGTCTATGTAAAAGACGCCCGTCAAATCTTTAAGGAGCGCTGGATGGGCCACATGTTCTGCCAAATAGGGAATCATCTTTTGTAATAAATGCTGCTGCCAAATTTTTATGTCTGCGGACATAGGCCAATCGGTTTTAAGCAGCTGTTTTAAATGACCCATGGCTTCTTTCGACTGATTTAATTCGGTGAGAGCAAACCCAATGCGATAGATGCCATATGCCTTCATTATATTTTTTTTATTTTTTTGAGCCGCCTTCATGTGGGCCATGGCTTTTGCACCATTGCCTTGAAGCAAGTAGATATCTCCCAAATATCGATTGGCGACTTCTCTCCATATGGAGGGCCCTTGTATTTTTACAAATGAAGTCAGCTGCGCTTCGGCATCGGAGAGGCGCCCCAGTAAAAAATTCAATTTTCCCAATCGCAATAGAAGCGTTGATTTTAGTTCAAAAGCCTCTTCTTGTTTAAATATTTCTTCATACGCTTTTAAAATGGCATGTTGTTTCTTTTTTAGGGTTGGTTTTTCTAGATCCCATTCCAAATCCAAGGCGTTAAGTTTAAGTCGCCAAAAATAAAAATCTTGTGCCAAATCTGATTTCTCATAAACGCTGAGTGCCCCATCCACAATCGATTTTAGCCGTGTCAACAACGGCCCGGGCTCCGATGATAATTTATTTTTTATATTTTTAAGATCATTTAAAATGAACGCATCCAGTTCGTCTGACCAAATTTCGGTTCGTCCGGATCCGTCTGTGACAACTGGCCACCGAATGGTCACCGATGAATCAGATTTCAACCCTTCAGTCGATGGAGACGGCATAATAATATCTGAAAACACATCCCCAAACATAAATTTTCTATAACTTTCGAAGGCCAAAATGGATAGCCGTACAAAGTAGAAATAGGTTCTCTGATCAGGATTTCGATTTAAAAACTTTTGCTCAAATTCTCGATGAATGGCAATAGTGCGTCCCCAAAACCCCGCCCTAAATGCAATCAGACCTTCTAGGAAGTATAGATCTCCAATCCATTCTTTTTGGGGAATACTTTTGGCCAAGTAAATTTTGGTTAGCGCTTCTTTGTAGGATCCGTCGTCATAGAGCTTCCAAATGTCTGATGAAGCATTCAGACTTGTGGAAAAAAACAATGCAAGACCAAATAAAAGAATTCGTTTCATTTAAAAAATGTAACTAATCCCCAATGTCGGAACGAATGCCTGAATAATCGCATCCCCTCCAGATTGTTTTTCAGAAAATATGAAATCTCTGGTTTCTAGTTTCATTGACCATTTTGAACGTAAGTAAAAACGAAAACCTGTCCCAATCACTCCGGTCGGAGAAAATTCAAATTTTTGATACAGCTTTCTCGCCCCACCGCCACCCAAGAAATACAGATCAAAGTGAAATATTTTGGACCCAAACCATGATATTTTTCCATAGATCGGATGCAAACTATAGGCAGTTGTTAAAAAACACTCATTGTTTTCCGCTTCGGGGACCAAGCCTGTTTTTTCTTGAATTTGTTTGCGAAGCTCGGTTTCGTGGCTACTTAAATAGACAAGACTTAGGGCTTCCCACGTATGAAACTCAGAGAAATGATAGGCGTAGGACCCTCCCAATCCAAACGTGGTATTCAAATCATTCCTAAAATAAAGATTGGATAACAAAGATACCTCATGCCGTTTTGCATGAATATACTGTTTGTTATACACCACTTCCGCATCGATTTCGTAATCATTGACTTGATCCTGGGGGGCAGATACTTGATACGGCACTTCTTCTGCCCATCCAATAAGACTCAGCCCCATTATTACTAAAATAATTTTAATATTCTTCGAAAACAAAGAACCCCTCCTCTCCACCGGAAACAAATAACACTGTTTTTTGATCTAAAAGAACGGCCTTCGCTTGAAAAAACCGCCTGGGTGGAAACACAATCGATGTCTCTTGTAAATGAACCCCATTTTCGTAAAAGGCAAATCCATTGTTCCAATAGCTTAACCCAAATCCATTGGGCATGGCTATGATTGAATCCACAAAGTATTTCATCTGGTGAACCACGGGATGAATTAATTTTCCATCGGACTCCCGATCAAACATAATGAGAGATTGATTTTGAGCGACATACAGTTTCTGATCTATCATTTCCAATGATTTTACATAAATCATTTCTTCCGGTAATGGGGTCCAAAATTTTTCTATGTCGGATAATTTTTCTTTGAGTTTTAAATGAATAACACCCGGCGTTTTGGGATGGCTCAAAAGAACATACAGGTTGTCATCCGACAATATCATATCGGTTGCCCAATATTCCTGCCATTTTGGTGCCTGGGGCGCCAAACCGACCTGGGAACGCGAACGAAATGTCAGGGCATCCGGCATTTCTGAAAATGTAACCTGATCTGGAGTTAATAACAGGACATAATCTTTCCATGACAAACTTTTTATGACCGAAGCATATACTTCTGTCTCAGGATCTGGTTTATACACAATCGAATGCGCTTTGGATTTTTTAGAGGGATACTCTTCACTGGGATCCAACGCCAAGAAGCCGTCCACAATCCCCCCCACCACTAAAAAATTCTTATGCGGCAGTATCGATCGAATTCCCACGGATTTGTCGATAATATCTTCAAATCGATATGAGTGATAACGCGTCAATTTTTGATCTTGATATGTAATGCGATCGATCCCAAACCCTTCTAATCCCAAGTATAGTTGCGAAGGGGATACGTGATCATCCAACAAAAATCCTTCTGTGGGCATAATATACTTAAGTGAATCCAACTTTTTCCCCCACCATTGAACCGCATCGACAGATGCTGTTAAAAGAAATAGGAAACTAAAAATAAAAAATCTCATACATATCCTTTATATGTAATCTCTACGCGATCCCCTGGTTTGGGATGATAAGATCCTGGGAACTGAATTACATTCAACACAGAATTGTAAGTCCACCCCGAAACAGGATCCCTTGGAATAATTCGGGAGTTCACCTTAACCACAATTTCAAATTTTGGATGAGGAACTTTCGACAAAGGAAATGAGCGGATGTATTCATCTAAATTTTTCCCGATTCTGCCCAATGTTTCAGAAAAATCAGAGGCGCAGATACTTTCTGTAAATCCGCGGGTCATTTGAGAAAGCTCGACATATTGCTCCCCCGGTTCTGCGTCTCCCGTATCGGATCGACACCCACCCGGCACATCCCCCACAATGCTAGATATGGTCACCTGATAGGGAGCGCCTGGCTTCAATCCTGTAAAAAAACTGTAATATGCTTGGCTGGTCATTCGATCATCTTCATTGGCATCGGAAATAATAATCATCGTTAAGAACGAATCCTCTCTTAAAAATCCCTTATTGTGTCCTGATTTTCTGGGCTCGCTTAAGGCCCGCATGGCCGAATACAACGCTGGAGCATAACCACACTCCGTTTCCATTCGAATTCGTTGTGAAAATTGAGGTTCCAGTGCCGGATCGTTCCACTTTAAAATCGGTGGCTCCCCATAAAATAACGAATCATTTGTATGTGTCGAAATCACTGCCATTTGAAAATCTATCTGATGCTTTGAAAAGTCAGCAATAAACGCGTCTAAGTTTTGAGATACCTTCTCTCTTTCTTCTGCCATGCTGCAGGAATTATCGATGACCCAAAGAATGTCTGTCTTTTTTTGTTCCTTGACCTCATATCGATCATAAATGGATTTTACAATCGTCCGCTGAGGAAGATTAGCATCAGGTTCACTGGGGTTTTCGATCCTTCGATAGGGTCGTTTAAAAAATGGAAAATCTATAATACTTTGTCTGGGGTCTAGATCATCTGGA
>CAZDSE010000021.1:5006-12579 GCA_964507905.1 uncultured bacterium
TCATCTGGAGACGACACAGATGGAGGAGTGGTGGATTGATATAACCCTCCCTCATTACATGAGACTGCCAGGAACGCCGCAAATAGAAGTTTTGGGAACGACACCTGTAAAACGAAACTCTAGCAAATTGGCTTCCAATTGACAACATATGGATAAAATGGATACGATATTTATCTATTTTAACCATTCATACCGCCAATCGGTGGTTCGTCATTCCAGGCCTTTTGCTGTGTATTGTTCTTTTCGTTTCCTGTGGAGGCTCAAAAAGAAGAAATGTGAGTATCTATACTGAAGCAAACTCAGAAGTTCCATTGCCCGTCCCCACCCCAGATCCTATCCCGACTCCGGATCCTATCCCTACTCCAGATCCTGTAAAACCCCCGGGACCTCCCGATCCAACGCTGGACTATTATATTCAGGACGAAACATTTTTTTACAAACTTCCCACTGGAAAGCTCAATATTTTATTTGTCACCGATCACTCAGAAACCATGGAAGGGATTTACCAAGATTTGGCCAACCAAAGCCTAGAATTTCAAAATCCATTTTTTACTGAAGATTTATCTCACCTCACGTTTAAAGTCGGTTTCTTATCATCCAGCTCCCCCACGTTGCAACATGTGTCTGGCAAAAATATTTTGAGTGAGACTTTGGATCTAAAAATTATTCCCGATTTTTTTAAGTCACTTGGGTTTACAGGTCCTCCCAAAGTCGCTTCATACTCACAAGTGTTGGAGCTTTTTAATTCAAGTCAAGATCTGGACGAAAAAGATGCATTTTCAGCCATTCATTTCATTAGTTCGGATGAATTGAATGATATGGGCTCTATTGATTTTTTAAAACGGCTCTCTACGTATACGCCTGCGTATTTGTCCTTGGTTTCTGCTATGATTCGGTCTGACTTAAACACCTGTCGATACAAAGATGCCAACATTTCAAATGAGCTCTCTCATTTGATTCAAATTCATCCATTGGGATTTTCTTATGCATTGTGTTCGCTTCCGACAGGTCACTTTTTTAAATCCATGTCCCAGGAGTCCATTCATTTTTCAAAGCGAATTATTTTAAAAGAAATCCCCTATGATCAAACCAAAATTTTTGTCATCCAAAATGACCGAGAACTCACTCCCATAACTGATTTTTATTTTGATTCACAAAAAAATGAAATACTCATTCGAAAAACGATTCCCAAAGGAGAAGAGCTCATTGTCCGGTATCCCGTTAAAAAACCAATTTAAGTTATTGGCACTCTTTTTCATTTTTACATCTGTGGCCTTTACCCACTGCGGAGTTCCCAATTTTGTCATGCCTGAAAAAGAAACGCTCTCGGACTCCTCTCCTCCATCACTTCCGCCACTCCCCCCCACAGATCCTAGAACAGATCCGAATAATCCTCCAGTCATAGATCCGTCTCCTCCCGCAACGCCCCAATCCTGGAAGGATGAATTTTTTCATGATGTCCCGCATGGCGAATTGGATATTTTGTTGGCCCTTCACAACAAAAAGAAAATGGAACCGTATTTGGATGCACTCAAAGAACAAAGTACCATTTTTTTAAGCGGTCTCATTGACCCTCCCTATACGAGAACCTATGGTGGAAAATTTTCATTTCGCATTAATTTGGTTTCTTCATCCAGTAGCCAGTTATTACCGACAGATATTTCTGCCGAAAATGCTTTCCAAGGATCGCTCAATCGTCTCCACCAATCCATAAATAGTCTCCCCATTGATTTTGGTGAGACCAAAAATGAACTTTTAAAACAAGTTATAGAAATCTCCAGTGGGCCATTTCTAAGAAAAGGAAACAGCAGATTTTTTCTAATTCTAATTTCCAACATGGAAGATGAATCTTCAAGCGATCCCCAATAGACGATCAATGCTTTGTATTCTAAAAAATTGAAAGACTTGGTTCATCTGTATGGATCTTTCTTTCATCCAAACACCGATAAGTGCAATGAGTATACATACCGAAGAGGGATTCGATTAAAAAGTTTGATTACCCTCTCCAAAGGATGGTCTTATGAGTTGTGTGAACTTCCCCCCAAAGGCGCAACTTTTATGAATGAACTGCTTCTTAAGATCTATTCTCAAATGACCCGTAAAATTTTAACCCTTCAACCTCGATTGGATACCATCGCCGTGTATCACAATGGTTTGGAAATTGAACCCGATCAATGGACCTATCACTCTGTGCAAAATGAGATCACCCTTAAACCCACACTCCCCACACTTAAGCTCGGGGACAAAGTAGATATCGTGTATCAGACGAAGTAAATGACCCTAAATCTCCTTCGTCGGCACAGGGGCGACGGCGGTGGGATTCCACATGGTCTTTCGTTGATGGATGTCTTCTAATTGAAGCTGCCCATTTTGGAACATGGATTTTAAGATGTCATATGCATGTCTTTCAGACTTTTTCATATGTGCTTTTGTAATCTTTTTTCTCATGTCGTCTTCCAAATGATAACGAACGTATTCCGTTAATTGGGGGGTCAGCTTTGGAAATATCAAATCCTGATATTGCTCAAAACGGCCCGCCAAAAGTTGAACCAGTTCATCCCGATTCAATTGACTGAGGTATAACGAAAGCTCATCATCTTCCATCCACTCAACCAAATCCAGGCTTACGATAGAATTTTTGAGCTTGGTCCCAAGTTTGATATCCGAATGGGTCAGTTCAGAAATAAAATGCTCTGGATCTCCTTTGTTTTCTATGAGCGACACCAGAGTTTCAAAACCGGATGTCTGCCTTAAGTCAATTTGGGCGAGTTGTGATGCCCGTTGTGACAACCTGCGTGACAAATCTTTAATCTCTCTTCCATTGATGGTATCCAACCGACTCAACTCATGGGCCATTTTCTTTTGTTCGTCTATTGGAAAGGAGTCAAACACGACCGCTCTTTTATCCGGATCCAATTGAAGCAAAACCAACGCCCTGCTTTTAATATCTTCGGTCTTAACCAGATGAACAATTTTCACTGCATCAAATTGCTCTAAGAAATTAAAAAAGTTATCTTCTTTCACTTCAGCAGCCATTAGCAATTGGTCAAAATCAATTTCACGTTTAAGATCTTCATACACTGTCTTCACTTGGTCCCTGGGAATATTCGCTGATTTCAAATATAACTCCCGAAGTTGATCTTTTTCTTTTTCTCCCATCACCCCTCTAAACTCCTGACGGAACGAAATGGGTAAATGCGTCAACACCTGCACGACTTTATGAAGTCCTTCTTGCGTGGCACTCCATCTGGCAAGAACTTTTTTGACACCCTCCATGTGGTTCAATGCAAGATCTGCCAAGGCTCCTTCTATTTCTGGATTTAATTCACCAGTAGGCAAGGATGCCCCTTGAGAAACCTGAGGAACTTGAATCTGAGACACAGGCTGTTGCGCTGTTTGCATATTTACTTTTCCATCGTGTTTGGATTGGAAAATTGGAATTCCATATTTTCTTTTTCTAAACCATATAAGCCCCGCACCGATGAGACCCACTCCAAGCAGAACCAATAAAATTGGGAAAATTCCTGCGGACACTTTTTTCCCAATTTGCAAAGGCTTTGAGGGCACCCGAACAGGAGTAAATGTCACCGCAATTGGGGCATGCACTTTTTCTCCCCAATATGCAATCACCGTTTCTAAAAATGACTTTGTTTTTTGAGGCAACGATTGGTCGACTAAAATTTTAACCTCAATTCCAGTGACCGCAGTTGATTTCTGAATACCTCCCGATAATTCTTCGAATCCGGGTTCTGCTATAGACCGACTGACTGATATTTTGGAGTTCACATTGACACTGACATCGAGGCATTTGTCCGGACAATGACGTACAAATAATTGTTTTACTTCATTGGTCAGTATGTCTTGAATAGAGCTTTGGGCAGGCGCAGGTGCTGCATGGGCACTCATTTGTATCAACGCCATTCCAGCGCTCATTAAAATTATTTTTTGGATCATATGTTCCTCCTTATTAAAAAAATCAAAAAATCTTTACCGTCACGCGCCGATTGGTGGCTCTATTTTTTTCAATCGGCATTCCCTTTTCATCCGCATTTGCCACCTTTGGCTTTGTATGGGCATACCCACGCTGTTGAATTCGATCCTCATCAATTCCATTGGCCCGTAAAAAATTTAAAAACTCCATAGACCGGTACGAAGAAAGCTCCCAATTCGACGGAAAAATGGGTGTATGAATGGGCACATCATCCGTATGCCCTTCCACCACAAATCGCCATTTGGAATCAATGGACTTTAGTTCCTTAATAAACTTTAAAATATGAGGCTTTGATGATTCCAATAATTCCTTTTCCCCCGATAAAAACAACATTGAGTGACTAAAATCGATTTCGAGCCCCTCGTTTCCAATGGCGGTTGTTATTTTTTCTTGAAGACTATTTTTTACAATAATGTCATCGATTTGCTTTTTTAAATCATACAAGGAAAACTTTGGTTTTTTTTTAAAATAATTGGTGACCGTTTCTAAACGATATTGATTGATAATAGAAATTGACAGTAGAAACGCAAAAAACACAAAAAGATTGGTGATCAGATCCGAATAAGATAAAAGCCATACATCGGTTGGATTCTGTCGTCGACTCTGTAGCTGGCCCCAAACATCACTCATTCGATCTCCATCTGAACTGTATTGTAACTGGGAATGGGCTTAAGAGACTTACGGCCCTGCACTTCCCCGACCGTAAATGCATCCAAATTTTCTTTGAGCATGGGGCCATGGACGCCAGATTTCATCAGTTCCAATCCTTCTAAAATAATGGCATTTAAAAAACTTTCACGATCTAACACCAACTGAAGCCGTCTCGCCAGAGGATAGTAAATTCCATAACTAATGATGAGCCCATATAAGGTCGTCAAAAGTGCGAGAGCCATCCCAGCTCCAATTCGACTAAAGTCTTCCATATTTTGAAGAAGTCCAATGAGTCCCAAAATCGTTCCCATCATCCCCAATGCGGGGGCCACCATGGCACCAAATGTAAATAAATCTATTTCTTTTGTCCCATGGAGTCGATAGGCTTCCCATTTGTTTTTTAAAGTCCGCTTTAATTCCGTAATGGGATAATTATTATTAAAAATATCGACCGCTTCTTTTAAAAAAGTACCAGGAGACAATGTGGAGTCTGAGATGCGTCCACTTTTTTGAACTTGCCGTGAATAGGACACTAGCTTTTCAGAATATTCTTGAATGTGATCGGGTTCTTTAAAGAATGTGACTAAAAATATCTTTTTCCATGCACCCACAATTTCCTGAAATGAATAACTGTAAAATACAATACAAAGATGTCCCACCCCCACCAAGAGTAAACTCGGTACGTTTAAGATTCCATGGAATTCCTGAGATTGCGGATAGCGAATGCTGATCCCAATCAATAACAAAAATCCCAATAATCCGAGACTACTGGTTAATTTTCTCATTGGATTCTGTGGTTACTTTTTTAGACTGGGTTTGACCCTGAACTCGATTTAACGCTGTTCGAATAGAATAATTATTGGGCTCAATCTTAAGTGCCGTCGCCCAAGATTCCTTTGCCAATTCTTTAAATCCAAGCTTATCCGCAATTGTTCCTCGCAAAGAAAGAAGTCGAACATCCTCTGGATAGAGTTCAACCAAAGGCTCCAAGTGAACCAATGCCAATTCGAATTGATTTTTTTTATAAAGATCTTTTACTTTGGCGATCCCCAATAGATAACTTTGAGACTGCTCAGGTTTCTTTGCTTTGGCAATCACAGTTCCGTCATCTGCTGGTTTTTCTCCCTCTGAACTTGATTCAATTTTATTCAATTCGGTTTCTTTCGCAGGAATCTCTGCCTTGGATAGTTTGCTTTTTAAGACGGCCGCATCTGCTTTGGAGGCATCCGGAAGCTCATCTTTCTTGAGTTCAGCCAGCGGATACCGAATAATTGAGTCATCTTGGGAGTCTGGCAAAAGGACTTCAATGCTATTTAAACCATAAGATCGTTTGACCACAATGCCATCATGTTTTTTATCATTCTCGGCATTTTGAAAGGGATTGGAGATTTTGCGTTCGGGTTGGTTTTGAACGACTTGCTTACTGCGAAAGACTCCACAACCGGAGGAAACAAACAAACCCAATGTAAGAAGAAACCCAATTTTTAGCATCTTTTCCTCCACTACCACCGAATATTAAACGCCAAATTAATCCCAACGCTTTGAACTGTTCGTTCTTTTTTCTGACTCGATAGCTGCCATCCCGACCCACTGTTTTTAATGACATCATCATCTTCTACTGCAGTGGATGGCATCACATAAAACAGTGAACCCACGAGTCCAAATTTTTTCCCGATATCTAATTGGCCCCCAATATCTGCCAAAAATGATTGAACATTGGATGTAAAAAGAGGGCCGCCTCCAATAAAGCCTGATTTGTGAATCTTATCGCCACCAAAATCTCCATAGAGTCTCACTTCCAATAATCCCCCGCCATCAAACAATACATTTTTGGATTGTTCATCGGTATTAAATAGAGGAGGTGTAAACCCAGCAAACGTCACTCCAAAATGACTCAAAAAACCGTCCATAAATTCCAGAAGAGAAACCGATGCTCCCGGATATTGAATAAGCGACCCATCTTCGCCTTGAAAATAATAGACACCCGGACTCACGTTAATTTTATAAAATGATCGTTTCACTTCTTCTTCATTTACTTTGGCCTTTAAACTGGGATCTCTGTCACCAAATGCGGGATCTTTGGACGAATAAGACCGGCTCCAAATCACATCTCCCCGATAGGCATCAAACAAAGACACCGTTAAAACCATTTCGTCAGGATGAAAAGAAAGTCCGCTCTCTAAAAAAACTCTCACTCCCAATTCTTTGGCAATTTTTTGGAGCTCTTCAATTTTTTGAACTCCCTGTCGGATGACGAGGTTATCTTCTTCGGTTGTGACCAATGTCTTAAAACAGGGTACACATTTTACCATCTTCACTTGAGAATCCCGGGTCACGCGCTCTTCAATGAGATCTTTTAGTTTGGGGGCAAAGGATCTCGGTACATCGCCACTGAGAGATACTTTATACGGGCTTATTTTGCTTAATTTTCGCTGATCAATCCCTTTTAAATCTTCCGTAAACCGATGCAAAAGGATATTTAATACCGAATAAAAATCCATTTCCCCTGCATCATTATATGTCACTTGTGGAGCGCAATACAGAGCACCGGATTGTAAGAAAGAGACCAGAACAACTAGGAACAACGCTTTGATCCAATTTTTAGACCTCATGCGTTAGAACTTTACTTCTAGCACAAGTTCAAAAAGAGTAGCAAGTGTTTTGAAAGTCTTAATCCCACCAATTCCAGATATTTTTACATATTAAGTCAAAGGCCTTTTTAAGATCTCTATCTTTGAGCCAGTCCGCTCGTTTATATAGTCTAAAAGATTCACGACGGATTTGATCTCTATTGTCTGGAGTCTCACGTGTATATTTTAAAATAACAGGGACGGAACATGCACTTTTTTCAGCTTTTCCAGAGAGCATTTTAAGATGCCCATACTTTCTATGAAAATCCTTAGAAATCTCGTCATAATATTTATCTTTAAG
>CAZDSE010000022.1:0-3844 GCA_964507905.1 uncultured bacterium
CTTGCTTCGCGTCGATCGCCTCAAAAAATTTTCGATAATACACATAAAAAGACGTTTCAATCTTAACCAAAAAAATGGTAATGGCCGGTATCATGGTTAAATACGAGATAAATAAGGTCGACCCATAGTGGGTATCATTGTAAAAAAGAGACGCGACTTGTTTTCCATCTTCTTTGGAGAACCAAAATATAATTTTATCAATCCAAAGCGATACGTTTAAAAAAAATCCGACGGGAATCAGAAGTGGGAATTTTTTAAAATAACTGAGCCATTCGGATGAAAAGATGGGTTTAAATGAAAATTCTCGATAGACTTGAAATATGAGGATGAGTAAAATCAAAAATTCGCCCAAGAGATATCCCAAAAATGCCCCTTTCACTCCAAAGAATTCACCCAGATACCGTCCAGCGATGCAGCTCGTTCCACCCCCCAGAATAAAGGCATAGACGATCGGCATATAATTTCTGGCCGCACTCAAAAAAATCATGGTGAGCCATGTGCTTCCCAGACAGAGAAAAAAAGTAAAGCCAGTGATTTTAAAGAAGGGTTCAATGTCGCAAAAATAATAGAATGGGCCTGCAAACAGACTAAAAAATAAAAGTTGGCAAAGCCAAATAGAAAAAAAACTGGATGTGATCAATTTTTTTTCTTGGAAATATAATTTATCGGCCAGATACCGAGTGATCACGTGATCGGTTAGGCCAAATAAGATGAGCGAAAAACAGTAGCTGTAGGTGATGAGTGTGTTAAAAAATTCAAAGAATTCAAAAGTAAAAAATCGTTGGATGAAAATCGACATGAGATTAATGGCCAGCACTGAAAATATCCAAGGCCCGGCGGCGATAACCGACGCGCAAAAATATCCTTTGATGAGCCCTGAGTAGCTTTCATCTGACAACGCCCGTTTAAGTTGAAATCCGATTCCAGCCATAATTATAAGTATGTCCTATAAATAAGCGCTATAAGTAAGACTGATACGCAATGTGATACTGATCCACGATTGTTTTTTCTTTGTAAAATGACTCTACTCTTTTTTTGCCGGACATCCCCATTCTTTGTCGAAGATGAGAGTCGTTTAAAATTTTTATAATGGCGTCTGCTGTTTCTTTTGGGGATGCGGGTAGAGTGATGATTCCACTTGGTCCCAAAGTTTCATCCTCTGGAGTTCGGCCCAAAAGTAATTCTTTGCATCCTCCTACGTCCGTCGATATGACGGGTATCCCCACGCAGTTTGCTTCCAAGATAACCAGTGGCAACCCTTCAGAGATGCTGGTCAGAACGACGACATCTAAAAGCGGATAATACTCTTCAAGATTTACTTCGCCCTTAAACTGAATAATGGCTTCCATTTGAAGTAGGCGCACCAACATGAGGCATTCTTCATAATACTTGGGGTCCTCTTGCTTTGGACCCAAAATCAATACTTCGATTGTAGATATGTGGTCATAGACAATTTTAATGGCCCGAATAAATGTTTTTAAATCTTTGATGGGAACAATACGTCCCACAAATCCAATTCTAAAAATATGAGATTCTTCGTCTGATTTCTTTTTTAAATGAATAAATTGGTCCAAATTGATCCCATTGGGGATGACCGAAGTTTTGATGGGATTTGCTCCCAGCTTAATCTGCTTTGTGCGATTTCCTTCATAAATGGTCGTAATTTTATCGGCATATTCATAGGATAAAAGTCCCATCATATTAAAGACTCTTGTCCACCATGCTTTAAAATAGCCAGGCGTTCGTTGGGCCCGAATGGTTTGCTCCCCTGGGACTTTGGCAATCCATTCGGCCTGGGCAATTTCAAGCTGCCTCTCAATGCTATAGATTCCATGCTCCGTTAAAATCACAGGCCGTCCCGTCTGAATTTTGGCAGCTGCGGCCATGGCACCTGCGTATCCCGTGCAGAGTGTATGATAAATTTTGGCTTCAGGAAGCGGGTAGGATAGGACTTTAAATAGTGGATAATGAATAAATCTCCAATTCCAAAAAAAATCGCTAAAGGAATGCTCCAATCCCGAATTCAGATACAAATATTTTACGGCTTCCCATGCCTCAAGTGAGTTAAAGATTCCATTGAGATTAATCTTTCGTGATTTGGGATGGAAAAAATTCTTATAAATCCGATCAAATGATTTTAAATTATGTTGTTTCATTTCACGGTGAAAACGAATGATGTCTTGCCAATCGCTGGGGGTGGTGTTGTCCAATAATTTATCATCGGCAAAGTCCAAATCGAATAAAAAGAATTCTTTAAATTGTCGAATATTCGAAGGAAGAGGGTAGTGAAGTTCTCGGGGAGTATCCCCCGTCGGTGAAATGTGGACAATGGAAAAATTAATGTTGGGTAAATTTTTAATGAGGTTATAGACGCAAACCGAAACGCCTCCCGGGGTATAGGGATATGTTCCTTCTAAAATTAAGCAGACATCGGTCATGTCGTTCTTCCTTGAACAATCGAGCGAATGGCACTTTTGGTATATTGTTTCACTTTGTCTTCTTTTTCGTCGTAATACAATGAAACCAAAAGTGGAATGGATTTGGCCTGGCCGATTTTTTCAATCAGCCGAATGGCCAGCATCTTAATTTCAGGATCTAAAGATTTTAAAAGGGGATGGAGTGCGGTGGCATTTAAAAAGGGATTCTCAGAATCATTTTCTTTGATTTTACCATCTAAGATAAACAGAATATCTTTTACAATAAAATCTGGCCATCGAACTTGGTATAATGCCTGAAGAAGCACATTGGATGATGTTTCTACAATATTTGAAAGCAGACTCACGATTTGGATTCGCCATTCTAAGGACTCTTCTGAGGCGCTATAATATTGAAGAAGTGCCACCACCGTTGGCAGTTTAAATTTTTCATGGCATTGGAAAGTCAACATGCATTGTAGAATTTTTTCTTTAATCTCGGATTTTATAAAAGGCTGTTTTAAAAGCTTAATCAATGGAACGAAGTTGCCAGCCAGAATTTGCCCAATGGCGTCATAACATTTTCGCTTGAGCTCCGGATCTTTTGCGTTATGAGAGGATTCAAGTAACGGAACGATGGCCGAGAGATCTCGGGAAGTGCCCAAAATTCTGGCGCTCATATAGGAGATATTTAAATGATCCGACGATAAAAGGCCGATAATAAGTTTAGAGAGTTCCACATCCAAAAAAATTTGATCTTCGGTTAATTTTTTTAAAATAAATTGCAGGATCACTTGTTTGGACATCTCGGGCAATTTGGGATCTGAAAGAAGTGAAATTAATATATTCTTTTCTTCGTTTCCGAGCAGTGAGGCCAAGGCGCGAATGGCCGAATAGGCCACAATCGGATTTTCTCCCAAGGCTTTTTGCAAAATGGGGATGGCCCGTTTATCGGACATGAGGCCAAAACATTCACATGCCATGGCTTGAACTTGAGGTGTTTCTTTCGATTCGAAATACACTTTTTCAATGATTGAAAAGGCTGCGGGCGATTTTATTTTTGCAATTTTAGAAAGAGTGGCCGATCGGATCAAAGGATCATCCGAATGAATGGTTTTAAAATAAACTCGAATTTTAATCGAATCGTCCAATTCGTCTAATGCATATGTGGCGAGTGATTTTACATTTTGATTGTCATCCTTGGCAGAGGTTTGAAGAAGCGGGAAGATGACCGATTCATCTTTTATTTTTCCCAATCGTTTTACGGCCTCAATTCGAACGAGTGGTATAGGGTCTTTTTCCAACCGCTCGATGATATGGGGAATGGCATGTTTTCCGCCAAGTCGTGCGATGGCCCAGGTTGCGGCTTGGCGAACCGACATCTTTGGATCGTTCATGAGAGGAATGAGTTTAATCCAAAAAATGGGGAG
>CAZDSE010000022.1:3889-10975 GCA_964507905.1 uncultured bacterium
ACGTCATGAGATGGGTCATCCAAGAGTTTTACGAGATACGGGGCGGCATTGGTGTCACCCATTTCTCTTAAACTATCCACGCAGGCCAATCGCACTTTTTCAGACGGGTCTTTTAACGTATCTATTAAATAGGTAACCCCTTCACGTTTGTAATATTTTCCAAACGCTTGAGCGGCATAGACCTTTCCCTTACTTTCCGCTTCTTTTAACGTTTGAATCAAAAAGGCGACCTTATTTTTTTCGTCAATCTTCTCACTTTGCAAAAATTTATCGAGTGCCCAAATGGCCTCTTGAGATATGCGTTCTCTGGGATCCGACGTAAATTCGACCAAATAGGACATGCCGCTGGGGTTTAAAGATTTTGCGAGAAATTGGCAAAAGTAAACGCAGATCAGCTCTGATCTTTTGTCCATCAGTTCATAAAAATCATGGGGAGCATCGGGGTGGGTGAGATTCATGAGCTCGGTTAAGGCCGCTGTGCGGGTGTTCCAGTCCGGAGAGAGCAATTCGGAAAGTAATTTTTGAATGATGGCCTTCATGCGGTCAATTTCCAATACTGATAGAGTTCCTTTTCTGTGCTAACCGCTTCTAAATCGCTACATTCTTGGGATAAACGCTTAAAGTCCCGGATCCCAAGCAATGCATTGCATAAGTTCAGTTGTGCATCTGGATCGCCCGGTTTTAATTCTAAGACGCGTCTAAAAATTTCTTCTGCCTTTGAATAATTTTGGACAAAAAGCAGGATTTCCCCAACGAGCATTAAAATATCTTCTTGCTTCGAATTGACTTGAAGCGAACTCAAATATGCATGAATGGATTTTTCAAAATAAAATTTCTGTGTGGCTTGATCGAGAAGTCCAACGTTGGCATAACGATAAAGCATATGTCCTAATTCGTTTTGGGCAGTCACATTTTTGTGATCTCGCTCGGCGGCAATCTGAGTCGTTAAAATGTCGTCCAGCATTTCTTCTTCCAATCCCGATAATGCTTTGGATGCCATCAGACGAACTTCTGCGTCGATATTGGAGAGAGCGAGTTTAAGAAGTTTAATGGAAATGGGGTTTGCGATGTCAGCCAATTTTGAGATGACCCCTTTTTTTAATTCAATATCTCCTCTTTTTAAAATATCCACAAAGGGTTCAATGTCCAATTCTTCCAATAATCGCTCGGACCATTCCTGTTCAATTTTTTGTGCCGTACCGAATTCGAATAGCTCAAAGAGTTCTTTGTTTTCATCGACAGCGGAATAGGGAACATCTTTGTCGGATGTCAAAAAGAAGAGACAAGCTGTCGTGATGAGATAGAACAATGATCCCACCCAAGGCAGTAATGCCAAAGGAAGAAAGATGAGCGAAAAGCATACACTAAACCAGGGGATTTTAAAACGAGACTTGTAAAATGGAATCATCCCCAGTGCAGCAACAATAGAGACGCAGAGATGTCCCACCAAGTACAGATTGGATGGTGAACCGAGCAGAAGAATTTTTAGCCACCAGATTTCATAACCGAAATGTGCCACAGACAAAATAAAGGCTAAAAAATATGGTATGACTTGTGCCATGAACTTTATGGTTTCTCCAAATTTTTTTCTGCTTCGCTGAGCAGCGCATCTGCGGATTGGATCTTGGGATGAAAGGATCCGATTGCATATTTGATGGTCAATAATTTTTTATCTGGGAATGGATTAAATTCAAACTCCGATATTTTTTTGTCGATGAGCTCTTTATACTTGATCGCCTCTTTTTCAGGACAGGTGGGAAACAAAATGGCCCACATGTCGTCTTTCGAGTATTGGGCGACGAGATCAATGCTTCGGATACTCCCCTTAATAATGGTGATCAAAGATTGAAGAAGGGCGAGCTTACTTTCTTTTTTGATGTCATTAAAATCCTGAATTGATAACAAAAGGACACTCACCGGAAGGGCATAGGTTTTACTTCTCGTGAATTCATCTTCAAGGCGAGTTTTAAAATAGACATGGTGATAAATGCCCAAGGTCTCATCCAAAATATTTTTACTTTTAATTTCTTCAAAATATAATGCATGGTCAATGGCGGTGGCAAGCCACTCCACCATGATGCCGAGCTGTTTAATGGTGGTGGGGGTGAATTGCTTAAAATCAATTTTGTCTACCGTAATGACTCCCAAAAGAGACGTATCTTTCCGAAAGAGAGGAGCAATGATCATGGGGCTTTCTTTTAATGTTTGAAAATCAAGCTCCAGGCTCGCATCCCGAATGGTGAGTGTTTTTCTTTGGGTGATGGCCAAGTGAAAGAGTCCATGGGTTTTGTGAATTTCTTTGGGTTGAGATTGACGAAGTGTGCCACTGTATTCGGTGGCTTTTAATAGCAGCAGATTGTGATCGGCCACATAAAAAGAAACCTGGTCAATGCTTAAATGCTCAATCAGTGTTTTTAACGTGGACGAATAGAGTTCCCTGGGGTCTAAGGATTCTAATGTTTTGGCATAATCATAGACGGACGACATGGTAGAGAGTTGTGAGACCACGCGTCGTTCCAAATCGGCTTTTACTGTAGAGATGGTTTCCAATTCCTTTTCTGTTTTTTCGAGATTTAGCTTGGTCCGATCAAATTTTGTTTTCCACTCAGCCAAATTGTCTTTAACGGTTTGGGTCATTTTTCCGAGTAGAGAGCCAAATCCAATAAATAGGAGCGGTTGTTTTAAAATTTTAAAGTCAAAATAGGTTTCAAGTGCTTCTCGATATTGGTAAGAAAATAAACCAAAATACAAAATGCTAAAAAAAAGTGAGCTGATGAAGGCAGCTCGGACCCCGTAGAGAGCACCCATGAGCAGTATCGGGATCCAAAAGGGGTGCTGGTTAAATTTAAGAAAGCCCAGGTCGTCTCTAAAGAAAATAAAATTGACGGCAAGGAGGATGACGCTACTGCTCAGTAATTCAATCCAGAATTTTTTTTGTGTCATTTGATGAGCAGTGTATTAATTTTATCAACGAGCTCCCTCGGTTCATACGGTTTTTTGATAAGCAGCGCATGGTTGTCCAATAAAAGCTGATATTCCAAATCAGTAAATTCTTTGGCCGAAAGTGCAATGAGTTTTACATCCGCATATGTTTCATCACCTCTAATTTTTTGGATTAAATCGAATCCATTCATGTTGGGCATCATGATGTCTGTACACATGAGATCGAATTTTGTTTGCTTAAGGGTGTCGGTGACCAGCGTGGGGTCATTGAGACAAGTCACTGCGTAATTGTGAAATTCCAAAAGGCTAGAAACCAAAAGTGTCACATCGGGTTCGTCGTCTATGATTAAAATTTTTTTCTTCTCCATTTATTGCTCCATTTAATGTCTTAGGGATTGGATAATGGATGCACAGAGTTTGTGTGTGAGTTCGTCTATCGATTGACTTCGTCGAAATAACGTTTCCGTAGATACGTCGGACACTGACGCTCGCCAGACGACCTGTTTGGTTTTTATATCAAACAATTTAACTTGAAACGAAACAGATGGATTTTCTGCCAGACCTTTGGTGTAGCGATATTCGCTGACAGACCCATATAATAAATGAGTTGATTTTAAGAGGTCTGATATTTTTGAAAAATCGGTTTCACGATAGGCTTCGTCTGTTCTTGTAAGTTTCAGATCAGAACTGATCTTAGATACTGAGAAAGAAGGATCCAGCACTTTCACATGATCGCTGTGGGTCAGCTCCAGTGCCATAATTTCTCCGACAATTCTACCAGATCTGGGATAACTGGTCAGATTTTGAAAGGGCAGAACGGCGATGGTGCTGCCTTTGGGGAGTGTATAATGATCAGATGTGATCTGCCCATGGGAGCAGGATAAGAAAAGACCTGCCATGAACGTCATTCTGAGATAACCGAATATCATCCTGAGGTTGTCATCCCCCGGCTTGACCGGGGGACCAAAGTGCGAAGAATCTCTTTTGTCCATTTAGTAAATAATTATAGCTACTTAGATTGAGAATGTCTAATGTTTTAAACCAAAAGGTGCCAGTCACCATGATGAAAAATTAAGCACAATTTGATTGTATTCCTCTTCGAGTGCTTTTTCTTCTTTGGAATCCAAATCCATCTCAAATGGATCTTTGAGAAATGAGATCAAATTCAAAAGCTCTATATTTAAGGCAAAGCTTTTTTGCTTTAAAAAGGAACGGATCTCATCGTTTGTGGATTGTGACATAAGGTGATCTACGATCGATTTTTCTTGCATCAAATTCGTTATGGGGAGAGCCTGGATCACATCCGGATCTTGGCTGAAAGACTCGACTTCATGCATTACATATTGAAGATCTTGTTCTTGGTTTGAGAAAAATGTCCGCATCAGGTGATGACTAAAATTCTTTTCTCTTTCATAAGTAGCCGCACTGTTAAGTGCGGCAATGCTTTCATCTTGTGCATGAAATTCCTTTGCCAATCTTTCATAATTTTCTTTCCACTGGATGGGCGGGGGAATCTCTATGGTTGTGCGATTGCGATTGAACGCAGCACTACATGAATGTGAAACGTGATCAGAATGAAGTGCTCGATATGTAGCCGCAGCGGGATTATAATCTGCTTCTAAGAGGCATATTCTTTGCTTTAACGATCCAATCTCTGATTCATATTGCAACATCTGCTCTTGAGCCACTGGATCGGGATCGGGCCAGTTGAATGTTTTGGCCAGCTCCAAGTTTCGCTCCGCCTCTTTAATTTTTAAAGAAGTTTCATAAATGAGATCATATGTTTTTCGAAGGTCTTCAAAGGCGCGCATGTAGTTTTGGTTCGCAAGAAACACATCTTGCATGAGAAATATTCTAAAGTGGGCAAATGCTGGATGAAATTCATGATCGTAAAATTCTTTTATGGATTCAAGACTACTATTAGGACTTAAAACTTTTTTTGATAAGGAGGCCCATTTAGATTTTAAATCTGAAATCGCAACCTTTCTTTCATATAAATACGTGGCCGTTTTTTCAATCTCTTCGGCACCAAAAAATATAAGTCCCCATTCTGCTGCCAACGCTGCCCATCCCCATGGACCGGCCAAGTTTTTTAGTTTCCAAACTCGCCCACTCCATTTGAGAACGGCAAATTCAATGCCATTTTCAACCGTACAGCTGACCAAGGCTTGAGCCGCCCAAAGGCTGACCATGGAACGAAATAGAGCTTTCCCGTCGATGTCGCCATTTTCCCACAGTTGCTGGGCGAGTAAGCCCCCGATTAGGGCGGCTTGATTCATGAAGAATGGTTTATAGAGCTGGTATTGTCTTAAATAATTGATTTCACTTTTTGAAAAATTTTCTGCGATATTTTTTCTGTTTTTTGCACTGGCCAAAATCAATTTTTTGTAAACCAGTTTTCGATAAAACTGGAATGGAAGTTCTACCCCCATGTTATAACTCCCACGACCGATGGCTGATCCCACTGAGAATATGAGATAGTCCATAAGACTCTGGGGCATGTGTTGAATAAAGTTTTCCAAATTGGACCGATTGGTTCCAAATATATATTGTAAGATGTGCTTTACAAATAAAGCAGCTCCAAACTGTGCGCCACTCGCCGCCATCTGAGATGGGGATTCTAAGATATGATTCAATACGACGCGGCCGGGCGGTGTATTTAGGAATTTAATTTGGCGCAGGAGGAATGCGTCTTTTTCTTTTTGTGAAATAGAATCTGTCTGTTCTAAGGCGTCTGAGAGATTTTGAAAAAATTTTAAGGCAGACTCTGGATCTTGTGTTGCTTCCAGCGCTGTGATGAGTCCTTCAATTAAAATTGGATAAAGAGAAACGTTGAATTCATGCTCAGGATAGAGTGGTTGGAGTTCATTTTTAAGTCGATCGAATGTGTAACTTAATCCCGGAAAGCGGGCCATGAATAGGGGATCCGTGATTAATTTGGTACGCAGAGCTTCAATGGAAGAAAATATGGGATTTGGATTTCCCGATATATTGGGTAGCCGTAACTTATATGTTTGAAGAAGGGTCTCTACGAGGTCTTTTACTTGTTGAGGGGTCATTCGGTTCTCCAACCTTAATTCTTGAAGAGATTGGGCCATTTTCCCATATGACGCTTTATTTGCCATCGCCCGAATCTGTGAATAAGGCACTCCATTAATCATTTCATTCCTGTTCATATGAGTTTGCTCTATTTGAGAGATAATGAATTCCTCTAAAACACGAGAGATTGTTTCTATTCGGGATCGGAGATCTCCCATGCCTCTAATGTTGGATGCCCGCATCCAATATTGTAGAGGAATGGTGGAGAGATCGAATCTAATGAGCCTATGAATCAATTCATGGGCCACATAATATTGATGAAAGATGGATGGGTCCACCATGACAATAAAGCGGTAAGATGGGTTCATGCTGCAAAAAAATGCCGCATCATTTTTCCACCCAGTCTCATGTGTATCCAACCATTGTCGTTTATCCTCAGGCAATACATATTTCTCTCCATATTTTCGAGCTTCCGTTTCATCGGCAATATAAACATCGACCGTTTGAGATGCGATGCGCAAAGCATCTTCAAATGTGGGTGCATCAATAACCTCTGTTAGAATGCGTTCGCGTTCAGACGCTGGAAAAGTCTCCAAATCATATACATTATAATATCTCAGATCTTTGGCCCATATGGGCTTACCGTTCAGTGTGTCTCTCAGTGGATATTCTTCGCGATGGGCCTCAAAGTTTGGAATTTCTGAAAATACGGATTGAACTTCGGCATCTGATCTGGAGTTTAAATGGTCAAATGTATATCCAAAGTATATCCATCGTACGACGGTGGTCCATGTTTCTTGAGTAAAGAGCTTTGGATTGTTATCTTCCAGATCCTTATTTTCACACGACCGAGCTGTAAATAAGACGACCGTGTTTGGAAGACTGGCGTCTTGGACTAGTCTTGTAACTTGAGTGAGTTGGCTGGGTTTTAAATAGGCAATTTCCCAAACATTGCTTAAGTCCATGACAGCAATCTTTAGTCCAGATGATTGTATGGCGGAAACAACAATACCCATAGATGCCGAATTTCTTAAATCAATGACATCTGCTTGGATATGACCTTGCTTTGCCATTTGGGATAGCAAATGGATTTCTATCTGGCAC
>CAZDSE010000022.1:10985-12192 GCA_964507905.1 uncultured bacterium
ATTGCGCATCGTCATATAAATAATTGGCCTCTTTAAATTCCTCGTGAGGATTTTCATGGGGATTGGAATGAAAAGGACCAAATTTTAAATTGGTCATCCAGTTACGCCAAAATTGAAAATTGGATTCATTCTTCAGTTCATCGGTATAGGGGACATTGCGATTTGTAAGACTTTGCTCGATCCATTCGTTGTGATTGGCCTCAAATCTCAAGTGCCGGTAGTGATCGAGATTTGTCGCGATACCGAGTAAAGCCGCATTGATTCGATCATATCGGATGATATCGGGATCTGAGTCGATCAAGAGCAAATGACTGGCTTTCTCACATAGTGTGGCTCCAATAAATCCTCTTTCTGCCCCTACGGCCACATAGATCCCTGGAGGGGCTTGATCTAGTAATTTTTTGGATCGAATGGGATGCTTTTCATTGGGCGGAATATAGCTATTTTTCTCCTCTGTTTTTGGGTCTGCTTGAGGCAGATCCAGTTTGCCCAAGAAGGGGGGTGGGGTTATTTCTTGAATGGATTTTTCATTAATGGTCCCTAAATCTACGACTTTTAATTGCAGCGATGTTAATGTATTCAACGTATAATATCGGTTGTTAAGATAGTCAAAAGAGTAAGCAAAATATCTCCACTCATAAGACTGAGAATCGATTCCAGTTATTGTATATTTTGAAAAAAGGATTAAGCTTCTCATTTCGCTGACGGGTCGAAACTGATCAATAGCATCGGCGAGCGTTTGTGGCTCTAGATAGCCTTTCACCCACAAGTTGCTCAAATCGAGAACACTGATCTTAAGACCCGAGGATTGAATGGCGGCAATGAGAGGGCTTCGGGAGGATCCTTCATGCATTTCTACATATCGAACTTCAATATGTCCACGCTTGGCCATTTGGGAGAGTCGATTAAATAAAGTATCATCATATAAATAATTGGCATTCTGAAATTTAGACTCAGACGTGGTAAAAAAAAAAAAAAAATTTCCGTATTTCATCAATCTTTGCCAGAATACCCAATCACCGTGATACTTTAATCGATCGGCATATAAAATAGTTTCAGGGGTGCCTTTCATACGCGTTAGCCATTCTTCATGAGTGGCCTTAAATCTTAGGTGCAAATAGTCATTTCTATCTCGAGCGAGATGGAGCAAGGCGGTATTCATTTGATTGAAGCGAATGACTTGAGGATCATGATCGATGAGTAACAG
>CAZDSE010000023.1:0-11966 GCA_964507905.1 uncultured bacterium
AACGATTACGTTGTAAACAGCACTGTATTTTTTACCAGCCCGATTTAATTTTCTCTTCCCAAAAGAGAAATTTCTTTCGAATACCACTGGTCGTCTTTGAGCTGATGAAGGGTAACCACACCTTTCGAATAATTTTCCTCATGGATTTCATAAATATTCCAATGATAAGGTCGACAAAGCACGACTCCTTGATTGGGACTGCGCTGATTGAGATCGACATCTTTGGGTGGCATCTGGTTGAGAGGCAAATTTTTAGTGTCCATCCAATATGCTTTTCGGACATCGGTTCTCATTCGAAGCCAGAGGTCTTCCAAAAGATTTGGGTGGGTTAAAGGATCGTTCACCAGTTCCACTTCTGATTCCCACCGGAATTGAATTTGTCGGGTGAGATCCAAATAGCAACCGGACAGAAGAGGATTTTTTGTGAGGTGGCGCCATTTGGGAGAGCCTGTGTGGGTATTAAAAGCCAAGACATTGAGTGTAGGCAAAAAATGAACATGTACCGTTCGAACGTGTGGCGCTTGATTGCTGTCTGCGGTGGCGACCTGAGCATATGCCGGATGAGCTTCATCTGAAAATGCCTTGGCGATGAGATCATAACAAAAATCTGGGGCGAATGACTGCTTCATGATTATTTTAAAACTTTTACTCCAGGGATTTTTATAAAATCATGATCCAGTGTGACAAGCAAGGAATTGTAATCTTGCGCCGTTGCCAAGATTAAGCTGTCTGCCATTCCCAAATGATAGGTGATGGATAGGTCAGCGGCCGTTAGTGCAATCTCCTTTGTGACGTTAACCACTTCAAATGAGCTCAGTGAGGCAACCGCTGACAGCGCCTCCTCAGATGAAGAACTGCGGCATATTTTTCGATAGACTTCGAAAATGACGATTGCGGGTACAATAATCTCATCTTCTTGCTTTAAATATTCATAGATATCTTTGTAATTTCTGCCTTTAGAAAAAAACTCAATCCAAGCCGACGAATCTATAAGAATCATAACCGATCTTTTTTGTCTCTCAAGTTTTTGCGATCTAGTTTTCCTGCAAACCTCTTTTGGATGGCCTCGAGAGGTAAAACAGGAACCAGATATGCGATGCCGGCCTTTACGATAACATCGACCAAGGCACCTGCTTTTAGACCCAAGACTTTTCTGGCCTCTTCTGGAATGACCACTTGATATTTGGGAGATACTTTAACTGTCATGATCAAATGTTAAACGATATTATCATCGATGTCAATGCTGTTTAACTGCCAATCACGGACATGGGAAAAATTTGTATCGAATACGATTCAGGGGATTTTCAGATCGTAAGACGACATTTCGCGCTAAGAATCTAAAGTTTTTTTGGCTGGGGCTCTCAGCCATTGGAGACTTAATTTGAACCACAAATATTTCATCATCCTGATCATGCCGGCACGGCCAACGGGTATCTCCATTTTTGGGTTGTTGGGTAATGGTTATCAATATTTCCCTTTGGGGAGTTTTTAATTCGGCAGTGTAGTTATACACTTCGAGTTGGGGGGTGATTCTTACTTTTTTGACTGTAAAATCTGTTTCTTTAAAGGAAAAAGAGTGACGAATCATGTATTCGTTTCTGACGACCGGAGGTACCTGAATTAATACTGTATTCCAACTTCGATCCCAGGTGAGAGTTGCTTTTCGGATTTCACCTTGGATGATGGCATTTCCCGAGAATACAACAGGAGGCAAATATCGGGGACAGCCGATGATGGATATGGAGAATAGAGCAATAAAAAAAGCTCCCTGTTTCATTAGGGAGCTTTTTAAATGCGAATCAATAAAATAGCAAGTTAGTCTCGGAACACCATAAAATATCCGAGCGAGCTCACTCTTTTTTCTACTTCTTCCTGATATAATCCCAAAAGCGTTGTTCTATTCAGAATCCGTACATATAAATAGCGAATAGGGGTTGAGTCCAATTCAAAAAGGACTAGTCCTTTTTCTGTGATATCTCCTTCGGCAACTCCCCGATTAAATACGACACCATTTTCATCGACGAGTTTCCAATATGCGACCATATGATTCTTTTCTTGTGTATATAGGGTTAAATCATAAATGGAGAACTCATCTGTTTTCATGTCTCTATAAAACCCGTACCATCGTCCTTCAATTTCTGAGGGATTGGTAACATCTTTACCTTCTTCAGGTTCGGAGAACGAAACAATGGGTAAGCTTACGATTCCAACCAAAAGTACCATCCATAACATTTTTTTCATGATGATTTCCTTTCTCTTATACTGCGGTTACACTACATTCCAAAGTCAAACAATAGGCAAATTTGGAATAGAATGCAATAAAATCAAATCGATCAGATTCTTTATGATTAAATCCCAAATAGTGTTTTGGCATTCAAAGTGGTTTGGCTAGCCACTTCTTCCAAAGAAATATTCTTAAGCTCGGCAATTTTCTTGGCTGTTTCAACCACAAAGGCGGGTTCATTGCGTTTGCCACGATAGGGTTCGGGAGCCAAAAAGGGGGCATCGGTTTCAATGAGCATTTTTTCCAAGGGGACATATTTTGCAACGTCTTGCAGATCCTTACTTTTCTTAAATGTGACTATTCCTGAGATTGAGATATAGAAGCCTTTATTTAAAGCACTTTTTGCTTCTTCCAAAGTTCCAGTGAAGCAATGAAAGACGCCATTTGAAAACTTGAGCTTGTCGACAAGATGAAACGCATCTTCAAATGATGATCTGCAGTGGATACTTGCTGGAAGATTTAGGGATTGGGCCAATGCCAATTGTTCTTCAAAACATTTAAGCTGTGTCGGACGGTCTGAGTGTTCATAAAAATAATCCAATCCAATTTCTCCAATGGCACGGACTTTGGGATGCTGTGACAATTTTTTAAGTTCGTCCAAATAATTTTCTGGAAGATTTTTCACTTCATGGGGATGAATGCCAATGGACTGATACATGTGGGGGTATTTATCAACAATTTCGAGTCCTTTTTTACAATGATCGAACGTGGTTCCAATATTTAGGATCAGATTTACCTGCGCTTCTTTGGCGCGGGCGAGAACATCATTAAAATCCTCTTCATAATTTGGATACTCTAAGTGGCAGTGGCTATCGCAAAACATTAGGGCTTTACCCTCGGAAATAAAGGAGATGCGCTTTGAATAGGGAGATTTGGAGGCAAGAGTCCCCATGTGCCTTCTTTGGATAGCTCTTGTTTGGAAATATCTTTTTTAATCCCAATCGCATCCCAAATTTTTTGACTGCTGTCTGGCATAAATGCATAGGTGAGAAGCGAAGTGATCCTTAAAATTTCGAGACAATGATAGAGAGTCATCTCCACTTCTTTTTGTTTCCCTTCTTTGGCCAATTTCCAGGGACCTTTGGTTTCCAGATACTTATTGGCAGCACGGATCAATGTCCAAATGGATGCCAACGCCTTTGAAAATGAAATTTCAGATAGGTGATGACGGACTTCGTCGATGGTCTTCTGACTTAAAATCATGAGTTCTTCTTCTGAAGTGGATAAAATGTCAGCCATGGGTTTCTGAGGTGACGTGGCTCCACAGTAGCTCTCGACCATTTTGGTGGTTCGGGACAAAAGATTCCCCAAGTCATTGGCGAGATCGCTATTGATTCGATGAATAAATGCTTCTTTGGAATATTCACCATCCAGTCCAAACGTAAATTCCCGCATCATAAAATAGCGAAAAGAATCCAGCCCAAATTCTTTTGAAAGTTCGATGGGATCAATGGCATTTCCTTTGGACTTAGAAATCTTTTCTCCTCCTTTGGCGGTAATCCAACCATGAGCAAAAATGTGCTTGGGGAGGGGAAGTCCCATGGACATAAGCATCGTGGGCCCATAGACTGCATGAAAACGCAATATGTCTTTTCCAACGAGATGGGTGACGGTGTTCCAATACGATTCAGCAGTTTTATTTTTCAAGTAATCAATGCCTGTTAAATAATTAATGAGCGCATCAAACCAGACGTACAGGATATGATTTTTTTCTGTTTTAAAACCAGTCTCAGGCATGGCGATGCCCCACGTAATGGTTGTTCGGCTGATGCTTAAGTCTCTCAATCCTTGTTTAACAAAGCTCACGACTTCATTTTTTCGGCTTTCAGGCAGAATAAATTTCGGATGTTCTTCAATATGATCCAAAAGCGCCTTTTCGTATTTTGACATTTTAAAAAAATAACTTTCCTCTTTTAATTTTTGAACGGGTCTTTTACAGTCCGGACATTTTCCATCGATCAGCTGCGTAATGGTATAGAAAGCTTCACAGGGCACGCAATACCAGTCTTCGTATTCTCCGAGATATATATCCCCTTTATCTATGACTCTCTTTAGGAGTGTTAAAACAAGGTCTTTGTGCTCGGATTCTGACGTTCGAATAAAGCGGTTATGGGAAATATTTAAAAATTTCCAAGTTTCTTTATATTTTTCTACCACAGTGTCTACGAGTGCCATGGGAGATAGCCCCTTTTTTTGAGCAGCTTCTTCTGTTTTTTGACCGTGTTCATCGGTGCCGGTTAGAAAAAAAGCATCATATCCGTCAAGTCTATGAAATCGGGCCAAAACATCTGCGGCCAACGTGGTATAGGCAGTCCCAATGTGTGGGGCATCGGTCACATAATAAATAGGAGTGGTGACGTAAAAATATTTTTTATTCAATATAATATCTCAGGGGCCAGTTTTAAAAGTAAGGTTTCTGACAAAAGTTCGCGATTGATTTGAAAATTTAAATTTTTCTTGGCTTCTAAAATCAAGAGAAATTGATCGTATAGTTTGTGAAATGGAAATTTTCTGGATGTGTTTTGTCCCAAAATATTTTTTTCTTTAAAGGGAGAGGTTACAGGGGAAAGCCCTCGTTTATAAAACAAAAGATCGTGGTGCCAGGCGAGCAAAATCTCCAAACTGTGTTCCAAAACGGTTTCATCTTTGGCCATTTTCTTGGCGAGATCTAAAATCTGGTCCGCTTTAGACGGAAGAGACAGCAGATCATTGAGAAACTCAGGCAATGGAACAAAGGGTCTTGTCATATTGGACAGCCGAACGATTTGGCATCGAGAGATAATGGTGGGCAACAGTCTCTCAATATGGGGAGACAGCAAAAGAAATGTGGTTTGAGAAGGGGGCTCTTCTAAAATTTTAAGAAGGGAATTGCTGGACGCGGCATTCAGGGATTCTGCGTTTTCGATAATGATTACCTTCCATTTTCCTTCATAGGGTTTGAACTGTAGTTTTTTTTGAAGGTCTCGTAACGTCTCTACTTTAATGGATTCTTCCGAATCCGAAATTCGAAATACATCAGGGTGAACAAATCTCTCTATTTTTTTGCAAGATGAGCAAGTGCCACAACCCGTGTTGTCTACACAATTGAGTCGTTTTGAAAAAAGAAGGGCTTGGGTTTTTAATTCGTCACTGGACAATCCCAAAAGTAAATAGGCAGAAGCCACGCGATTTTCTGTGATGCATCTTGATAAAACGTTTGTCAGAGGTAAAGGGGTCATTGTTATAATTTCTTCAGTATTAAATTTAAGATGGTTTGGTGAACTTCATCTTTGGTCTTCGAACCATCTATGATTTTTACTCGATGGGGTTCTTGTTTAGCAAGAGTTAAATAGCCATGTCGTACTTTTGCATGGAAGGACTTTTCTTCTTTTTCAATTCTGTCTAGTTTTGAATGTGTTCGCTGTTTCATCCGAGAAAGTCCCATTGTCAGCGGGCAGTCTAAAACAATTGTAAGATGGGGCTTTAGTCCTTGAGTGGCAATGGTATTTAAATGTTTCACAAGTTGTGTCCCCAATTGTCTTGCCATGCCTTGATAGACAGTACTTGCATCAGCATATCGATCTGAAATAACAATCTGCCCTCGTTTCAACGCAGGCCGAATCACTTGAGCCACATGCTGGGCTCTGCTGGCTTCATAGAGAAGTAGCTCGGTCAGAGAATCCATGGCTTTATTCTTGGGATCCAATAGAATGTGTCGAATTTGATCGCCGATTGCAGTCCCGCCAGGCTCGCGAGTGATAATGACTTTATATTTTTTTCTTTGTAAAGCCTGTTTTAAAAGTTCGATCTGTGTTGTCTTCCCAGATCCTTCTTGTCCTTCGAATGTGATGAATAGAGACATATCACGCACACTTCGTATATCCACAGACTTTGCAGTATGTACAACTTTCTTCATGGGTATATGGAGACCGACATTCCGGACAGTTGAGTTCGGATGAATCCGACTGAACCAAAACTTGGCTTTCTTTCGAGCGATCCCGAAATACGGTAACTCCTTTACATCCCAGATCGTAAGCCAGTCGATACACCTTTCGAACATCATCAATCGATGCAGAATGAGGAAGATTGACTGTTTTGGAAACGGCATTATCGCTATATTTTTGAAATAAAGTCTGCATTTGGATATGCCACTCAGGGGAAACTTCATGCGCGGTGACTGTGTCTTCAGGATAGGATTCTGGAAGCGATTCTCCTTCGAGTACTTGTCTCACAAATGATTTTGAAAAAATGGGTTCAATTCCACTCGAACATCCTGCGATGATGCTCAGCGTTCCAGTCGGAGCGATGGTGGTCACGGTTGCATTTCGAATGGGTTTAGAGCTGTCTTTGGCAAACGTCGAATATTTGAAATTTGGAAATGACCCACGCTTCTCGGCCAATTCTTCTGAGGCTTCATGGGACTTCTTATGAATGAATGACATAAGTTCACTCGCCAAAGCGAGAGCCTCTTCGCTATTATATGGAATCTTTTTCTTAATAAAAATGTCGGCCAATCCCATCACACCCAGTCCAATCTTTCTATTGGCTTTTGTGATTTTTTCGATTTCTGGCATTGGATAATGATTGGCATCAATGACATTGTCCAAAAAATGCACAGCTGTTTTGGTAACATCCTCCAATTTTTGCCAGTCTATCTCTCCATTAGATCTGATTACGCCGTTTAAATTAATCGATCCCAAGTTGCACGATTCATACGGCAAAATTGGAACTTCGCCGCAAGGGTTAGTTGCCTCAATTTTCCCACAATTTAAAATAGGATGTGTCTCATTAATTCGATCCAAAAAAACAATCCCTGGATCCCCGGTTTTCCAGGCTGCTTCAACAATTTGATCCCACACCTCTCGGGCATTCAGTGTCCGCACTTGATTTTTGGTAATCGGATCGATCAATGAATAATTTTCATTTTTCTGGACTGTCGACATGAATTTCTCAGTCACGGCTACTGAAATATTGAAATTGGCGAGACTTCCAGGAATTTCCTTAGAATGAATGAATTCTAAAATGTCGGGATGGTCCACATTTAAAATCGCCATATTGGCCCCTCGTCGGGTGCCGCCTTGTTTAATCGTATCGGTCACAGCATTAAACACCGATATAAAAGAAAGAGGTCCACTGGACGGTCCCTTCGTCGACCTAATGGAACTATTTTTCTGTCGTAAATTAGAAAAATTAAATCCGGTTCCGCCCCCCGATTTTTGGATGACCGCCGTATTTTTCAATGTCTCAAAAATAGATTCAATCGAATCTTCAATGGGAAGAACAAAACAAGCCGAAAGTTGTCCGAGCTCGGTACCTGCGTTCATTAATGTGGGGGAATTGGGAAGGAAATTGAGACTCGCCATCATTTCATAGAACTCATCTTCTGTATCTCGGACATGGGCCTCTGGATCATACTGGAGATCTATGGCTGCCATGGTTTTGGCCACGCGATCAAAAAGCTGCTCTGGGGCTTCGATCACGACCCCCTTTTCATTTTTTCTTAAGTAGCGTTTTTCAAGGACCGTTTTTGCATTTGGGGTGAGTCGAACACGGGTCCTGGATGGAGGTGATTTTTTAATTTGAAAATTCTCAATTTTAGAAGAAAGAATTTTTTCCAAAAATTGGAGCTCATTTGGCCCCTTAAATGTCTCAAGCTCTGCTTCAATTTGTTTGTACAACCGATGGGCCTCTTCCATATCAATTTCGATGCTTTTTAGAAGATATTGAATGAACTTCTCCCGATTCAGGGAAAGCTTAGAGGCTTTCTCCTTTGAGATTTTCTCCACAAACGGGAGTGAAATTTGAATGCCGCCTTTCATATTAAAAAACCTTCTCTGGACTATATTATCGCACACAAAGTCCGTCAAATTATTAATCTTAAAGGGGTTTTTGGGGGCTGTATAACAAGTGATCAGATATCGAAGGAGTAGGGGTTTATGGGTTAAGCCATGGATTTAACAGCGTAATTTTATCTTATCCCCCTGGACTGTCTAAAATCTTGATCACATCGTAATCAATCCCAATTATTAAAGATGGATGAGAAAGCCTATCCTAACCCATTGAATTGACTGAAATAATAACTTTTTTTCAAGACTGGCACACCCCTTGCTTTACTTATAAGTAAAAGGTGTATCTGGACGAATTAAGGAATCTCAAATTCCATTTCACGTTGTGGAGGTTATATGTTGATGAAGTTACGGTTGGTGCTCGGTATCGATGTTGTGAAAAAGATCATTATCATTTTACTGGCGATATTAATCGCAACGATTACAACCAGTTTTTCTTTTAGTATGAGAAAGGCGTATGGGATGGGCAAAGAAGACATTTCAAAGGGTATTCTGGAAAATCTTAAAGATAGTCGATCTGAACTGGAGAGTATTTTAACCATTTTAAATAGCGCTAAAATTGATGATCGAATGGATGTGATGAATACACTCGAAACCTTAAGAGGACGTGGTGAAGATGTGGAAGACATCATTAAAGCATTTCGCGACAATGAAATCGCCAAAGGACAAAAGTTATTTAAGAAGTATCAAGCAGAAATTCTTCATAAAATGAATGACCTCGATCACGAGATTGAAACATCTGACTCTGGCGAGCCAGCTGATGAAACCAAAGATTCATGTGTATTGGCCACTGAGCTTGAAGCCAAAGTGAAAGATCTCACAGAAGAAATTCAAGTCTTAAAAGAAAAGGACGCCGAACAAGACGAAGAAATTGCATCTTTAAAAAGTGACATTTCAACGACCAAAGAAGAACTGACTGCCATGAAAGAAAAAGTGGCTGAAATGGAAATGAATTGGTTTAGAACCATGGTTCGGTTGCAAACGAGAATTTTTCTAACTCCCGATCAAGTGCATGCGGTTTACCAAGGCGCTTTAGAGAAGCACGCCAAATTTGGTGAAATCGGTCAGCGAATAAAAATAGATATTCAAAAACTGACTGACGATATCGACGAGGTCGAAGAAAAGGCCGAAAAAGGGAAGCTTTCAGATAAAAATGAAAAAGAACTTAAAGAAAAGAAAGCCGAAAAAGAGAAAATTGATTCTGTCGTAGATAAACTCGGCAAAGAATTCGCCATGAATGAAGAAGTCTTAAAGATCTTTACGGAAGATGGTTTGGTGGACGAGCAAGGAAACTTTCGAGGAACAAGAGTGGCCCAAGCGCCAGTGATTCAAACTGGGCCTCAGCCTGCTGGAACAACTCCAGCTCAGCCTCAACAACCCGGAGTTCAAAATGGACAACCTCAAGTGCCGGGTCAAGTGATTCAGCCTCAAGTCAATACGGCGAACGGCGGCTTTCCAATGAATCCAAATCAACTGAGTCAATTGGACGCTACATTTAAAAACTTTGTTGTGTATCAATTTATGCAACCCCGAGTTTCTCAGCAGTCCGGATGGGGTCAAAATCAGAATGGATTTACAGGACAAGGACAATATCCCGCTCAAATGGGACCCTATACCAATAGAGGACGAAGAATTTAAGGCAAATGATAAAAAAGGAGACAGTCATGAAAGCAAAAGCAGTTGAAATTCTAGTGGTTTTGGCAGTTTTCTTAAGCACCTTCATGCTTAAGGATTTAAGCCTTTCTGTCGATAAGGTTTATGCAACATGCCCAATGGATCATGCAACTACAGCGGATTGTCCAGATGAAGTGGGATCTAAACCTGTGGCACCTGAGCCAGCGGCAGTGTCTGCTGAGGGGGCAGAGGTTGAAAAACTGGTGAAAGAATATGATCGTGCGAGACGAAATTATGAAACAAAAAAGGCATCCTTAGATAAGCTGAGAAAAGAAAGCAAAACGGATGCGAGAAAAAGGCAATTGTATATTCATATGAGAGATTATTTAAAGAAGAACACTCAAGGACTGATTGATCAAATCGATGCGATTTTGGCCAAGAACGAGAGTGATCCATCCACAGTCGAAGAGTATAAGCCAGGCCTTGAAAAAGCCAAAGCCCTATTGCAAAAGGACTTAGATGGTATTGCCACAATCGAAATTAGAATTGATGAACTGACACCGGAGATTACCATTGAAGAAGGAGATACGCTCGTCGAATCCATCGATGCGGTGAATAAGCGCCATGTCGATCTTTGTGCAGATGATAAGACAAGCGATTCTGATGCAAAAGTTACTGAAGCATCCCATGATCATGATGGGGATACTGAAGAAGTTTCAACTGAAGATCAGGAAAAACTTGAAAAAGCCAAAGAGAGAGCAGCACGGCGATACTTTTTGGATCGATCTTGGCAAGAATTGGTCGAACTATTGGAAAAGGATTATGGTGACGATATCTATGATCCAGATTTGGGAAAGCGTGATCGAGAGTCAGCCAAAGACATTAGAAACACGCTTAAGAACTTTGGTAAGGTGGCAGCTGCGGAGTACTTTGTCGAGCAACAAACCAATCCCGATATTCGAAAGTCTGCAACCTATTATGATACTGAAAAACAAAAAAGCCATATGAAAGAAGAAGTCAGACGAGTTCAAAGAGAAATCAGAGCCAAAGAAAAAGAATTAAAAGCTGCGGAAAATCAAGATCTCAAAGAGAAATTGAACAAAGAACTCTTTGCTCTTCAATTGCAAGAAAAAGCCTACTTAAACCTCGGCGATGCATTTGATCATGTCGGAAAGACTGTTGCGAGTGCGCCTGCTGAAAAGCCAAAAGGAAGACCATATTATGACTATCCAGTCCCGACATTTCTCCCCGGTCCTGATGGCCGTCCGCAGGGTGGAAAGATGGATCCTATGATTATGGCCCAGTTAATGGGTGGAAATTTAACCGAACAAGACATGCAAGTATTTAACCAAATTTTTGGAATTCAACCCGCGCCTCAAGGCCAGTCTTCAGATCCGAGACTTCAAGTTGGTGGAGGGGTTCGAACCAATCCATGGGGTGGATATGATGTGTCATTTAATTATGGGAACAAACATCGTGGTTTTGAAATAGGCGGAAGTTTTGACAACAATTACTGGAAAAACGGGATTATGGGTTCGATCTTGGGCATGCCAACCCCAGGATATAATCCAATGAGGGATGGATTTATTGATGGACCTTCTGGATCCTTTGGCGGGCCATTTAATCCCGGAACCAATGCATATGCAGATCCGCGAGGATGGTTTCGCCAGTAGTAAGGGTTCAAAAAAGTTTTGTTGTGTTGTGTAACTCAAGTTCACGTTGAAAGTACGTATTTTGCTGTAACTTGGATCTCAAATTCCTACTGTAAAATTTAATATCATCCTGAGCGCAATTCGAAACGCCCAAATGGTGCTTCGACGCGAAGGATCTAAAGGAGCACGTATGAAGAAAACTGCACTGCTTATTTTTCTGACTGTTCTATTGATCAGTGGAATATCAATGGGTGTGTTTGCGTTGGATGAAAACGAAAGAAAAGCAAACGCAGCCAAAGATCAAAATCCAGATGCCGGTTTGACGGAAACTCAGAAACAAGAACTCAGGAAAAAAGAAGAAGCAGCAAAGAAAAAGTCCAAACAGCAGAAAAAAACTCCCAAAAAAGCAACTGCCCCTTCCAGTTTTAAATCAGGTGGAACAACGACCGGCGGAGATTTTGGTGCGACGCCTCCTGCAGAAGTTGAGCCTTTTAAAGGTGATGAGATGGAAGAAGAAGACCAGTCGCAGGAAGTGGGACAGGACGTAGCTCAAGAACCTCAGTACCGGGTTAAAGAACAAAGAACGTGGGG
>CAZDSE010000024.1:0-337 GCA_964507905.1 uncultured bacterium
TGATGAAATAAAAAAAGCATTGAGAAATTTCTTAGACTTAGACGTCTAAAAGTGAATATTATTAATTTTTTTATGCCACTCTTGGTTTCTTATCAAATGAAAAATATTGTTCGGCCATTCGCGACAATCGAACAAATGGCAGACCGATTAGAAAATACATGGCTGCAACCAAAATTCCCGTTCCCAAATAGTCATAATAAGTAGAAGCCAATTGTCCATACATTCGGGTGAGTTCAACGAGTGTGATGACAGATACCAAAGAGGAATCCTTTAACAGGGATATAAAATCATTCGTGACGGGAGGAATGACAAGACGCATCGCTTGAGGGACAATGAC
>CAZDSE010000024.1:347-4999 GCA_964507905.1 uncultured bacterium
ATGACATATCGAAGAGACTGCATTCGGGTCATCCCCAATGCGAGTGCGGCATCCATCTGATGCCGGGGAATCGAAATAATGCCAGCTCGATAATTTTCCGCTTCATAAGCGGCATAATTGAGTGCCAGCCCTACGAGGGCCGCCACAAAAGGTGAAAAATTAATTCCGATTCCAGGCAGAGCATAAAAGATAAAATACAGTTGAATAAGAAGTGGAGTTCCCCGAATAAGCTCCACATAACTTAAGGCCATCCAGGAAAATGGGGGTGGGGCATAGAGGCGAACCAGTGTAATCATTAATCCCAAAAAAACGGCCAAAATCATGGAAAAAATAGTGAGTTCAAGTGTGATGACGGCCCCTTTCCCAAGAAGGGGAAGATAAGAAAGATATTGTTTGAATCGATATGCCCACGATCTTTTTTGTCCCATGGAAGACAGATAGCTTTCATAGGCGACAGGTTGGGTTCGGGATGGGGTAAAGTCGTTCAAATACGATGCCATTTCTCCGTTCCACATCCCCCATTTTTCATAAATCTCTCGTAATTTTCCACTTTGGGCGATTTGTCGAATGGCCTCATTCATCTTTTGAAGCAATGCATCATCTTGCCTTCGAATCCCAATTCCATATTCCATTCGGCCGATGGGTTTCCCCACCGCTTTTAAATTGGGATTGGGGCTTCCATAATAGAGTGCAATGGGAGCATCCATCAAAACGGCATCTAATCTTCCGTTGGCTAGGTCTTCATAAGCGTTGATCTGGCCTTCGTAACTTCGAATGGCAATATTTTTTTGATCTTCCAAGATTTTTTGAGCCAGTGAAAATTTTAGGGTTCCAACTGTTTTGCCGTTACAGGAAGATAGATCTTGAATGTCAGTTGTATTGGCACGAACAGTCAATTGTTCAAAGGTAATATAATAGGGATTGGAAAAATTAATTTCTTGCTTCCGATCAGGCGTAATTTCAAGGCCATTCACAACGATATCGTAGTTATTGCGTTTAAGTCCGGGGATTAAACCATCCCATTGATTTTGGACGAACTGGGGTTTCATGTGAAGCGATTCGGCCAACGCATCGACCAGGTCAACTTCAAACCCCACCAGTTTCGACGGATCTTTTAAGTCCGTAAAAATAAATGGAGCGCCACCTTCGGAGTCGGCCCCCCATTTAAGGATGGGGAGATCTTCTGCGAAGGAGGTTACTGAGAAAAGCGCTAAAATTACAAATGTCCAAAACTTCATATGTATTTTTTTAGGAATTTCTTGATTCGCTCGTCATTGGGAGATGTAAAAATTTTCTCAGGATCTCCGCTTTCAATAACCTGACCATCATCGAGATAAATAATGCGATCGGCGACATCTCTCGCAAACCGCATATGATGGGTCACCACAATTTGGGTCATACCCTCATCGTGGAGTTTTTTCATAACCAGAAGGACCTCATCGACAAGTCCTGGGTCTAATGATGATGTGGGTTCATCATAGAGCATCACTTCTGGATTCATGGCCAAGGCACGAGCGATCGCGGCCCGTTGTTGCTGGCCACCGGACAATTGCGATGGATAATGATGGAGTCGACTAAAAAGTCCCACTTTATCCAAAAGAGCTTTTGCGTGATCATGGGCTTCTTTATCAGGAACATCCTTTACAACCGTGGGAGCCATGGTGATATTTTGAAGAACGGTTAAATGAGGAAATAAATTAAAGCTTTGGAATACCATTCCCACTCGTTTTCGAACCTCACGTGCTTTGGTAGAAAAATCTTTGTTGTTTTCCAGGTCAATGCCTGCAATTTGAATTTTTCCGTCGTCAAAAAACTCGAGTGCGTTTAAACAGCGAAGGAATGTGGATTTTCCAGCACCCGATGGGCCGATAATAACTGTCAGTTCTTCGGGGGGTAAGTTTAGATTAATGCCTTTTAAGATCGGTTGATCATGAAATGATTTTTGTAATTTTTCGACTATGATCGTTTCGGGTATCTTATTCACTTTTATTTTTGTGTAAATAACTGTTTTTTCTCTTGAATACAAGAAAAATATCAATGTAGACTCTAATTTTAATGCAGTTTTTAAATGGGAGGACAAAAATGAAATTTATATTTTTTATACTGGCTGCGCTTACGCTGATTGGTTTCCGAAACACGGAGGCATGTGAACCCGGACAAGCGTGTACGGCTGAACGGCATGCTCAATTCCAGGCCAAACTTGAGGCAAATCACGCGGAGCGTGATGATAAATATCACACTCAAATGGAAAAGTTAGATGCTTGGAAGGCGAAGAAACTTGAAACGTGCGGTGCGGATCAAGCCTGTATCCAGAAAGTAGAAAAGATATACGGCAAGAAAAGTGCTCAACTTAAAAAGCGTTTTGAAAAGAGAGCCATTGCTTCAGACAAAAAACATAAAACCATGAAGCATGAACATCCCGGTAAGTCCATGGAGCATCCGGGTGAAGAAATGAAAGAGCATCCGGGGAATGAGGTAAAGTAAGTAAGTTAGTTGCCTGGTGTTTGTCAAAATGTCGTTTTTTTTGCTTTGTCATGTAATTAGCCCTTTGTCATATAATCTGCAAAGTGACGGTATGCGCCATTCGTTAGAATTGGATGAAAGTCAATTTAGCAGTCCCCCAATCTTAGTTTATAATTTTAAAAGAGGGTTAATCAGTTAATTTTGGGGGGAATATGAAGTATTTTATTCTCATCATTGCAATCGTGATTTCGTATTCTTATCTTGCCAGAGCAGATGAGAATACGTATTCGAGTCGTTTGAATGACGCAGCTGCCTCCCAAGTTAATGGATTGTTGGGTACATTATCCGGAAAAGATCGAGAAGATGCCAGGAAGCGGGATTTATATGAGGCCTACATGTATACCCCAAATCGAATAGAAAAAAATGTCGAAAAAAATGTCATCGAAGAGCAGTATGTTCAGTTTCGGAACGAACATCACATTCCCAACTATATTGGGGACGAGAAGGCTAAAAAAATTCTTAAAAATTCTAATGAGGAAATAAAAAAAGAGGTGGTGAAAGTTGTCGAAACTGAAAAGCTTCTTCAAGAAACATTCCAAAAGTATTATGACAATAAGCAAAAATTGGGGGCAGAACGCGACTCTAAAATGGATCCAAAAGATTTGGTTGGGCGAGAGGCCAAAATGGATGATCGAATTGATGTGATTGGGAGGGCAACGGCATCTATCTTAAATGATTCAATGCAGAAACTTCAGACAACGAATGAAAGGTCTTCTGTGGACTATTTGGCATCTGGGGGGCGGGCCATTCCAAAATTAGAACTTGATCGCGAAAAAGATTTATTGAATTTACAAAGTCATGTGATTGAGCGTGTTCAAAAGGAGTTACTTTTGGTTTTAACGCACGCCATCAATAATTATTATCAGCGCACAGAAAAGGAGACGGCTCATCATGAGATTGAAAATAAAAAGCAACTGATGACCTTTGTAAATGTGGAGGATAAATCGGAATCGATGCAGCGCGTAACACATAAAACCGGATCGGGTGGTAATGCTGCCCCAGGTGGCAATGTGGCTGTATCAAACAGTAATAAGACTTCATCAGCGGTACAGGGTGGGGCGACACATGATCCCATCAGTGGTCGTGCATATCCGCATCCTCAGTCACCGGGACTTCCACCTCCCGGAGCAGCATCGGCATGGCAAAATTCGGGCGCATCATCATCAGTAGGAAGTTCTTCATCGCAAGCGTATCCCAATCCTCAATCACCAGGCCCTCCTCCTCCAGGGGCAGGGGAAAATGGAGGTGGCCGTGACTGTTCACAAGGGGGATGTTAAAAAATGAATCGGTTATTTTTTTCTGGAATACAGCCCAATCAGTTCTGCTGTTGAAACAATATGGCCTGTGATTGCTTTTTCAATGTCAGAGGCCTTGCTGGTTGTCTGTAATTTCAAATCCGTATCTAATGCAAAGAGCTTAAAGAAATATCGATGGGTTCCAGACGGAGGGCAGGGGCCACCGTATCCGGGTTTTCCGAAACTCGTGATTCCTTGGGTAGCTGATGTGGGAACGCTGTGTTCTAAAATTTCAGTTGTTGCTGGATTCATATTCCAAAGCGTCCAATGGACCCACGTTCCCATGGGGGCATCGGGATCGTCCATAATGAGAACCAAACTTTTGGCATTTTGGGGGATGTCTAAAAATTTGAGAGCTGGATTTACATTGGTGCCTTCACAGGTAAATTTTGATGGGATTCGCTCTTGATGTTTAAACGCGGGACTTTCGATTTTCATTTTTCCTCCATAGGCCACTTGGGACAAGGCCAATGATAAAAATACAACAATCATTTTCATTTTATTTAGTATAAGTTTCTGGTTTGACCAAAATCAACTTAAATTCAATAAATTTTTGAATTTTTTCAAAATCTTTGTCTTGAGTGATTATAATGGTTCCGGTATGACGTGCAGTAAGAGATAAGAGAACATCATTTTGAATGTCATCGGTTGTGTTAGAATGTGAACTGAGCTTTGCCATGATTATAGCGGCTTCATCCCACATTTGATTTGTTGGGGCAGGTAATTCGACAAGCTTTTGAATAAAATGAAAAACAAGCTTTCTTGCGCGATCGGTTTTGCAACCTCGAAAGAGTTCGCTTTTTACAATCGGGGAGAGGCGAATGACATAATTCA
>CAZDSE010000024.1:5009-9757 GCA_964507905.1 uncultured bacterium
ACGGGGAAAGATTTTCGATTTTAATCCGATTGCGCAACAGATCCACGTAGATATTGGTGTCGAAGAAGGCGATCATTCGATATCATGAGCGCCCAGAGTGCCTGAAATCTCGTGGTGGGCTTGCCAGGATTTAACTCGCTCCAATTCTTGCTCTAGGAGGATTCTCATGAGTTCGGACTGGGTCAAAATTTCTGGATGAGCTTTTAAAAGATTTTTTATGTCCCTCTTGGGGACTCTTACTGTGATGGGGATAAGGTTTTCTTTTTTCATATGCTTTGTCCTATGTAATACATATTATATTATTTGTCATACAATGTCAACTTGGCTTTTTTTCGTGACTTGATAAAAAATGTGGAATAACAATATAAAAATGGCAAAGAAATTTTCTGGCATTCTTCTCAAATGGTATGACAAGCATAAGCGAGATCTGCCATGGCGACAAACAAAAGATCCATATCGCATTTGGCTTTCTGAAGTGATGCTGCAACAAACACAGGTGGATACGGGAACTCCTTATTATAATAAGTGGCTCAAAAGATTTCCGACAGTTGAGAGTGTGGCCAATGCATCGCAAGATGAAATCCTAAAATATTGGGAAGGGCTGGGCTATTATGCCAGAGCTAGGAATTTTCATAAGGCATGTCAGTTTTGAATCAGTTCAAAAAAAGGTAAAAAAGCCCTTGTCCCAGATTCCCCAGATTCTTTTTCTGACCTTCCTGGTGTGGGGCCATATATTACGGCAGCAGTTCAATCCATTGCATTTGGACATGTTATCCCGGCCGTGGATGGAAATATAAAGCGCATTGTCTCCCGCTTGAAACGATTAAAAAAGGTTCCTTCCCAAAGCATGTCTGAGATAGAAACATTTTTAAAATCTGAGATCAGTCGAAAACGACCCGGAGATTTTAATCAAGCGCTTATGGATTTGGGGGCAACGATTTGTCGTCCAAAAGATCCGCTATGTTTGCTGTGTCCAGTATCCAGCTTTTGTGAAGCATATCAGGAAGGGGATGTGCGTCGCTTTCCCATCTTGGAAGCGCAAAAGAAAAGACCACACTTTGAAATTGCCATAGGTGTGGTTTGGAAAGGGAATGAGGTTTTAATCGGCCAGAGAAAAAATGAAGGGCTTTTGGGGGGGCTTTGGGAATTTCCGGGTGGAAAAATTAAACCAGGAGAAACTTCAGAGGACTGTGTGAGACGCGAGATAAAAGAAGAAGTCAACGTGACTGTGGATCATGTCTTGCCCGTTGGGAAAATAAAGCATGCGTATACACACTTTTCCATACAAGTGGAGGGATTTGTGTGTCGCTACAAGAAAGGAATTGCAAAACCCATCGAATGTGAGCAAGTCAAATGGATTTCTTTCGGGGATATATCAAAATTTGCCTTCCCCAAAGCCAATCACAAGTTGTTTCCGTTACTGCCGGAAACCAATCCCTGGAATTTAAAATAAAGAGCTATTTTTCCTGGGCTTCTACAAATTCGTCGCAAGCCATTTCGGCAACGGTACTAATCCGGGCTGTCATTTTCTTGGCTTTTTTATTGGGAATTAATTGCAAAGTAACCACGTCTTCCACAGTAAATCCTGTGCTGTCTTTTGGGACCAGGACATATTGATGGTTCTCTGAACGAATGCCGACCGGTAATACTTGAAAATAAACGGCATTTGATAAATCATCTGGGTCTGAAGAATCTGTTCGAATGACCAAATCAGTATTATATGCCTGACCCCACTCAGTCTCAATTTCACAGAGTGTATATGTATAATCTTAGGACTGGTGGTTGCTTGGAAAACAAATTCACTGCTTTGTGATTTGCATCTCGACGGGCCATCGGCATAGAGAGAGACGGTAAATAAACTAACGAGAATGACGAGTAAATGACTATATTTCATATAATTTCCTTTCTTTAAAAGTGAATGAAATGACCTGTGTAATAGTTCAGAATCGGAGTTTCGTCAAATGGGAGAATGGTCAAAAAACGTGATATACTATTGATTGAAAGGACGGCCATGCAAGCATTTAGAGTGTTGACGATGGTTCTCATTATTGGCTTAATGAGTCCTATATCGGGGAGTGCAAAGACAATGAAAGACTATAAAAATTTTAAAAAACCAGATGCGTCAGAGATTAAAAAGCGTCTCACACCGGAGCAATATCGGATTACGCAACAAGAGGGGACGGAGTCCCCATTTCAAAATGAGTTTTGGGACAATCATCGAGAGGGGATTTATGTGGATTTGATTTCTGGCGAACCGCTATTTAGTTCGACCCATAAATTTGAGTCGGGGACGGGATGGCCCAGTTTCTATCAGCCCATTGAAAAGGAATTGATTATAGAGAGATCTGATCGGAAGCTGTTTGTGAAACGCACGGAAGTTCGTTCCAAATATGGAAATTCTCACTTGGGCCATGTATTTAATGATGGGCCAAAGCCCACTGGGCTCAGATACTGTATCAATTCTACAGCGCTCAAATTTATTCCCAAAGAAAAATTAGAGGAAGAGGGATATGGAAAATATCAGATGCTTTTTAAGGCTGACAAAGTCAAAAAAGAATCGGCCACTCTCGCGGGAGGATGTTTTTGGGGTGTGGAAGAAATTATTCGAAAAATGCCAGGCGTTTTGGAAACCCAGGTGGGGTATACGGGTGGAGTGACCCAAAATCCCACTTATGATGATGTTAAAACTGGAGCGACGGGGCATGCGGAATCCATAGAGATTATATATGATGCAAACAAAGTGAGTTATGGGGATTTATTAAAGTATTTCTTTAAGCTTCACGATCCCACAACAGTTAATCGCCAAGGCAATGATATGGGGACACAGTATCGTTCGGCCATTTTTTATCACAATGAAGAGCAGAAGAAGATTGCAGAAAAGGTAAAAGCAGATGTGGATAAATCGGGCAAGTGGAAAAGAAAAATTGTTACAGAGATTGTGCCGGCATCCACATTTTACAGTGCCGAAGACTATCACCAAAAATATCTCAAGAAAAATCCAGGCGGGTATACGTGTCATTATGTGAGGGATTAAGCAGGCATTTTCATTCGATAAAAAATAATAGAAAGTCCTGCAATTAAAAAGACACTGGCGATGGCCTGATGGATGATAAAGGGTTCTTTTAAAAATAGTAGAGCCAAGCCCACCCCCCAAAAGGGAGATGTGGCAAAAAGCACCTGAGATTTAAAGGCTCCGATCTTCCGAGCGACGGCAATGTATAACGCTATGCTCACCCCAAATGAAAACATGCCGATCAATAATGCGCCCGTTAATCCATGACTTGTGGATGGCCATTGGGCATGGGTGAAAAAAGAAAGACATGCGTTGCAGAGTCCTGCTATCAAACCTTTAAAAAATGCATTTGAGATGGGAGATATTTTTCTGATTTGGGCCGTGCAATTGTTGTCGACCCCCCAACAAACACAAGAGAGTGCAGCAAAGAGTCCACCCAAATTGGGGATCCACCCTTTTTCAAATACCAGTATGGCACCTGCAGTGACAATGCCCAGAGCTCCCAACCAATCTTTGATGTAGAGTTTTTCTTTAAAGATATAATGGGCCAACATCGCAGTGGCCACTGTTTCTAAATTTAATAAAAGACTGGTCGATGCCGCACTGGTATATCGAACGCCATAGAGAAGAAAAACCGGAGCCAATATACCGCCGAATAAACAACTTCCAGCCAATAATTTTATGTCTCGATGACTTTGAATGAGTCCTCCCCACTCTTTATGGAGGCGAGTAAAAGTGATGGGAAATAAAATCAGTGCGCTGGCCAAGTAATATAATGAAGCCAAGGGAAGGGGATCAGACATGCCAATCAATGCTTTGCTAACGGGAGTAGAAATGCCAAAAAGAAGGGCTGAGAGAAGTCCTAAAAATATATATGGTTTCATGTTTGCTTTTGGAAGAATGAGGCTAGGTATAGTCTGGCCTGTTTTGGATCTGAGCATCTATGAATCCCATTTCGAAATTCTGCACTGTTGGGCAACCCATGAGAATACCAGGAAAAATGTTTTTGCATGAGACGGGTTCCCAGGGCTTCTCCATAATAGATTTGGTTCATTTCAAAATGCTCGAGCATTAATTCATATCGTTCTTGAAGTGTGGGTTCATAGTGGGGGCGAAAGATCCAAGGCTTTCCCAACGCACCTCGTCCAATCATCACGCCATCACATCCGGTGGTCCGCATCATCTCTTGCGCTCTATCAAAAGAGGTTACATCTCCATTTCCGATGACGGGGATTTTTAGATTTTCTTTTAAAATTCTAATGTGATCCCACTCGGCTGCTCCCGAAAATGCTTGGACGCGAGTACGGGCGTGCATCATGACGGCTTCGCATCCTTCTTTCTCTGCGATCTGGGCAATCTCCAAATAATTTTTGGATTTGTCGTCCCAACCCAAGCGAATCTTAAGACTGAGTGGAATCGAAATCGCTTCTTTCACGGTTCGTAAGATTTGTCCCACCAAAATCGGATCTTTCATGAGGGCGCATCCCGCTCGACTGTTGGTCACTTGTTTGGCAGGACATCCCATATTGATATTAAGGAGTCTGGCGCCGGCGTCCTGGGCCATGCAGGCTGCTTCGGCCATATGAATTGGGTTATCTCCAGCAATTTGTACCCCGACCGGTTGCTCATCTGGGTGAATGTCCATCTTTCGTAGCATTTTGACGCCACCTTTTAAGACGCCATTGGAACTAATCATTTCGCTAAACACCATTCCACACCCATATCGCTTTACGAT
>CAZDSE010000024.1:9767-11782 GCA_964507905.1 uncultured bacterium
GGATTGGGCAGGTTTAAAAACATTAAAATCAGATTAATGGGCATCTTATTGTATTGCAATCAACTTGTGATAAACTTAAATATGTTGAAGAGATTATCCGATAAGCGTATAGAGGTTAAGAGATGAAAAAACAATTTGCGATCATTCTTTTAAGCGCGTGGCTTCTAAATGGTGCAAATGCCATCTTGGGATGCGGGGGGTGTTGCTGTTCAAAAAATGGTAAATCAGTTGCCGAATCCTCTATACAAACAGATCTTAAATTGTGTGGCATGAAGGACTGTGGTTCTTCTGCATTGGATAAGTCCAGTGAACCATCTATACTAAGTTCTGGTCTTTGCTCTGGGGATTTTCAGAAAATAAAATTTTTTAGCGCGGCATCGGATATTGCTTCGTCTAAATGGGAGATAACTTCTGATGATTCAATCAGAAATTTTGCCCATCTCATTAAGGTTCATATCGATGAATCTCCTCCTTATCTTAGATTCGCTCATTTCTTAATTTAATCTAAAGCATAAATTCAAAGTTCGTGTTTAGACCTCTATCGTATTTCGGAAAGGAGTTTTGGGTCATGAAGTTGTTTGGTTACATTTTATTTGGAATTTTTATGGTGAGCATTTCTGCTCTGTCGGAGGAGTCTATCTTAAAACTGGACGATCTCATCTCTGAGGCATTGGACAAAAATCCCATGAAGCAAGCGGCAGAAGAAGAGGCCACAAGTCAAAAAGCCGAAATAGGTCCAAGCGGCGCCTATGAAGATCCCATGATTGCGTTTGCAGCGAAAGACTATCCCGTAAATTCATTGAGTCGCAATCAATACGGGATGACGGGGAATGAGGTGAGCCTGACCCAAAAAATTCCATTTCCAGGAAAACTGACGATGACACGAAGTGCGACACGTCACGAAGCGCAGGCAAAGGAAGAAGAATTTAGCTTTCAAAAATTGATGGTGATTCGGGAAGTGAAGATGGCTTTTTATGATTTGTATTTGGCGTTTAAAGAGCGAGAGATTTTAATGGAACAGAAGAATTTGGTGCATCAATTGGTGGCGTTGGCCAGAAATCGTTATTCTGTGGGGAAAATTCCTCAGGCCGAACTTTTAAATTTCCAAATTGAGGAGACGAAATTAATAGAAGAACTCTTGATGTCAGAACGCGACATTGCAGTCAAACGGGCCAAGCTGACCTATGTGCTGGGACGAAGGGATGACATCAACGGAAAACCCCAAAATGTACGAAAAACGCTGATTAATTTTTCGAGCTATTCAGAAGAGACAGTTTTGGAAAAAGCCCTTCATAAAAATCCGTTAATTAAAGGGGCGATGGCTGAGGTGGATGCTTCGCGGAATCGATTGACATCATCCAAGCTTGGATTTTTACCGGATTTTGAACTCATGGGGGGATACACATTTCGGGAACCATCTCCGGGAGATGCGGGAGTTGATTTTGTATCGGGGAAGGTGGGGATGTCCATTCCTTTGTGGTTTATTCCAAAACAAATTGAACAAATCAAAGGTGCAAAAGCAGAGAAACGTCGAAAAGAAGCGCTATTGGAAGACAGTAAGAATGATTTGAGACGGAAAACAAAAAGTATTTATGAGGAATTAAGGTCCGCGACTCAGCGCTTGGAGCTCTATGAAACAGGAATTTTGCCGCTAACGCGTCAAGCCGTTCAAACGGGAAAGTCAGCGTATCTTTCAAGTCGCATGGATTATTTGGCGCTGCTCACATTGGTTCAAAATCGATTTAAGACAGAATATGCGTATGCGGAGCAACTGATAAATCATGAAACAAAAATTGCGGATTTGGAGCTTGTCATGGGTGAAGAAGTGCGGGGAGGGAAGTAATATGTTTCGAAATAAAATAATTTTAATCGGAATCATCTTGATCGCTGCGGGGGGTGCAATGTGGGTGATGCGACAAACTCAGCATGCGGTCCATGAAACCCATGACTCCTCTGAGTCCAAAGGAAAAATTGTTTATTTTTGTCCCATGCATCCGTCCATTACATCGGACAAG
>CAZDSE010000025.1:0-8292 GCA_964507905.1 uncultured bacterium
CAAACGTGTTGCAAATGATTTCGGATATATCTGAGAGTGAGTATTGTTTTGGATGATTGAGGAGGGTGTTTTAAATAAAAACAGAGGTTGGATTCAGTGTGTACATCAGGCCATTATTGCCATCAAAAATAAATCCGCCCTGCTCTTCATAAAGTTGAATATTTAAATGCTTTGGGATTTCCAGGAAAATCTTTTTATCTTTGGCCAAAAATGAAAACTGATTAAAGTAGCTTTCGCCCTGTGTAATCGATGATGTTTTTTCCAGTTCTTTCATAATGATCTCCTTCTTAAGGGCAGTTGATGATGTCCCTTGGCTGTGCTGTCGCAAGGCCTACGGGACATCATCAACTGCCCTTATAATTGATATCGGTAGAAACGAGCAAATTCTTAAGATTACAGAGGGCTAAAGTTTCCAAACAAAGTGCCGAAGAGATCTCTAGAAACAGGAGGCAAGACATATGAAAATTAAATTCACTTTGGTTATGGTGGTGGTGGGCTTAATGGCCGTTCAGGCGTTGAGAGCCGAAGACGTGAGTTCGGATGCCGCTTGGAACTTATATCATTCAAAACAATATATAGATGCTTTGTCTAATTTTAAAAAAATAACCACTGCCAATGCAAACGATGCGGAAGCATTGAGAGGCATGGCGTATTGTGAATTTAAACTGGGACGATATTTGGATGCCATTACTCATGCCAAGGCATCACAAAAAATCAATTCCAATTTGCCTCCCGTTCAAGAAAAAATAACACTTCCTGGCGTGGAAGGAGAATTTGAGATCAAAGGAAGTAACGAATCGCTCATTGGATGGAGCTATTATCTGCTGGGGGATTCACCCAGAGCCGTATCCATTTTATCGCAAGTGGTGAACAAAAATACTTCTTGGGTGGCTGCTCGTCATGGATTGGGGTTGGCCTATATGTATCAAGGAAAGCTCAGTGAAGCCAAAAAACAATTTGAAGAAATCAAAAAAATAGATCCCAAATACGCTGCGGCTGATATTGGATTAACAACGGTGGGGGCCATGAAGACGGCTCAAACCACATATACCAAATTAAAGTCAGTATATGATGGATGGAATTTGTTAAATATTGGAAAATACAAAGAGGCCGTGGCCAAGTTTAATGGAATTATTCAAAATAAAAGTATTCCCAAAGGTGAAATGTGGCGGGCGCATTTGGGATTGGGCTGGGCCGAATATTGGTTGGGACAAGTGGCCAGTGCCAAAACGGCATTTGATAAAGTGGTCAATGAACGATCGGATATCGTATCAGCCTATAAAGGATTGGCATTTTGCGCATTTAAAAACAAAAACTATGACAAAGTTATTTCATTATTGAATCGATATTTGGAAGAAATTCCAGGTGACACAGAAGCCATTACCAATATTGCGTGGAGCCATTATCAGAAAAAAGAATATGCTCAAGCCACAGAGAATTTTTCAAAGGTGGCCACATCGTATCCTTTGATGGCAGAACCCCATATGGGACTCACATTGTGTCATTATGAGGCCAAAAATACGCCTCAGGCGAAGGAAAGTTTCTTAAAGGCAATCCAACTGTATCCTTGGTATGTCGATAGCCCCATGTTCCAAAAAATGTTGCAAGAGCAATCGGATTGGAAAAAGTTGTATACCGACATCGGATGGTCTTTTTACACCCAAGCGGATTATAAAAAGGCGCTCATTCATTTTGAGAAGGCAGGCAATCCCAAAGAGATCCTAAATGCCAAGGGGCTTGCATTTTCCAATTGGCAATTGGCAAAGAACGACGAAGCGATTCGCCTTTTACATGAGTTATTGGAACGATCGTTGACCAAAGATGAAAAGCTTGAAATCGTAAACACATTGGGATGGAGCTATTATAATAAAACCCAGTATAACGATGCGATTCATGCGTTTGATCAAGGTCTAAAACTTTATGACACTGCCATGGAGTCATTGCGTGGGTTGGGATGGTCCTATTATCGAAAAAAAGATTTTCAAAATGCGATCAGCTATTTTGAAAAATTGACCGAAAGCTATCCCTTATTGGCCGATGCCCACAATGGCTTAGGCTGGGCGTATTTTTCAAAAAATAATTTTACGAAATCGGCAGACGCATTTGATCGCTGCCTGCTTTTATTGCCGGGGCATTATGAAGCACAAGTCGGGCTTTCTAAGATTAATAAGAATTTTTCTAAGCTCAATGAAGCGTGGTATTTCTACAGCATTGGAGATTTAAATAAAGCCAAGGCACGATTTACTGCGGTGATGCCAAAACTTTCTGAGACGGAAAAATGGCGTGCGCATTTGGGCTTGGGATGGACGGCGTATTTCCAAGGACAAACTCAAAAAGCACTGGCTATTTTTAAAGACAAAGTCTTAACTCAGAAACCAGACGAACCCATGGCGTTAAAAGGGGTGGGTTTTGCACACTATATTATGGGGCAATATGCCGAAGCGCTTCCATATCTTGAAAAATTTGCAGGACAATTTCCGTTATCCTCTGAAGGACAAGGGTATTTGAGCTGGGCTGCGCTTCGTGCTGGAAATGTGGATGATGCTGTAAAGTACTTCACAAAATTTGCTGAAAAATATCCATATGCAGCAGAGGCCCAAGGGGGATTGGCCATTACGTATTTTAAACTTGGAAAAAATGAAGAGGCTCATGAGGCCATGCTGAAAGCGGTCAATCTATCATCGGTCATTGCAAATTTACCGGATTATCAAGACATGTTGGAAGCGCATACCGATTGGAGTGATGTGTATGCGATCGCGGGTTGGGGGTATTTGAATTCCTTTTATTATGCTGAGGCTGAAAAATATTTTAATCTCGCATTGGCGAAAGATTCTGAGAATTTGGATACGCTCCGTGGATTGGGTTTTGTGCACTTCTATTTGGGGACCTATGAGAAAGCCAAAGACATATTCTCAAAAATCGCTCCCCGAATGACCAATGGAGAAAAAACATGGGGTAAGAAATCCGCTGTTCTTTCTGCCCTGGGATGGAGTTATTTTTACACCGGAGATCATGATCAGTCGATCCAAACCTTCGAACAATTGGCCAAAGTCCATGAAGATGACAGCATCTATGCCGATCCTTTTGATGGAATGGGCTGGAATTACTTAAAATTAAGAAAGTATGAACAGGCCAAAGAAGCATTTGATAAGGCCCTGTCATTGGCTCCGCTCTATGCATCGCCAAAACGAGGGTTGGCCAGTGTGTATGAAGAAATGCAAAAAAAATAAAAAAGACTTGAAATTTCTTTTACATTTCTTCATGATTTAGGTCATGAACACAAGAAAACTCATTTTTGCAGTTGGTTTGGTGGTATTTCTATCGTCAACGGCCGATGCCAAAAAGCTATTGTTTAGCAAAGATAAGACAAGGCTGGAGGCAGATGGATCTGTTGAATTTATCCAAAATTACATGAATAATCAACGGGATATCAATTCCAGCATCGATGATGATGAGTTTTTCCCTGCGATTCAATATGGGACAAATCTTGACTTGATTTACTCAGGGCTTGAGCTGGACAAAGGGGATGTATTTTTTCATTCTCTGATAGAACGTAAGGGAAGATTGGGCTATGCGGCCAACTTGTCAAAGGTAGATCTGAGCGATACCCGGGAACTGAAAAGGTACCATTTTGGGCAAGAACTTTTGCCCAGAATGAGAGAGCTCTATGTGAATGCGCCACTGGGATCGACCCGGCTTAGAACTACTTTTGGATTGCATCGATATGCCATCGGTTGGACAGGACAGTTATTTGGATCGAAAGATCCCAATTATGGGTTGACGCTTACGTATACACATCCATTGAAAATGAGTTCTTTTGTATACAATTTTCATTGGGACAGGCCGGATTATAATAATAAGTGGAGAATAGAATTTAAGCGCCCACAACAACAAGATAATGAGTCCAGCAGTGACACGCGTGCGCATCGAATTGTAACAGATCTTGGATATTATTGGGATTATAACATGGCCCAATTGATGGTGAGTTTTATGTCAGATCGCACGGGTCGAGGAAAAAGGGCACCTATTTTCTTTACAAATGTGACGAGTGACAGAGATGTCATCGGAAATGTGGGTGGGAGCTTTATTCATAAATTGGGGAAAGATTTTGTTGTATATTTGGAGGCAGCCAGAAACTTTGGAAAAATTTCTAACTTGGGAGCAGGAGGAAATGGGGGCGATATCGAGCACGAGGGATTTATGTATGGAGCCAAGTTGGCGTATCATCCCGCCACGTGGATACAACCCACAGCTAAGTTTTTATATTTTTCAGGGAATAATACCACTATCGCAAATATGAATGCGGGAAATACAAATAGTCTAACGAAGAGTAAGGGATATGAGGGCGGATATTCATTGGGAAATGAAAACTTGGCAGATACGGTCAATACCGTGATTTCTGGAGGATTTCCATTGCTGTCAATGGCAGGTCTGCATGGTGTCATGAAAGGCGTCGGACGTCCGGGGTCGTTTAATGATCCGACTGGTAAGGAAAATCTGATGCTTGCCCATTTGTCTTTGAATTTATCATTGGTTGATAAATTGACCTGGATTGTCGATTATTTTGATCTCTGGGCGGTGAATGCAGGGTTTGGGCAATTTGGTAACCCTGGTAATGTGACAGAGCTGGAACCGCATCTTGGGGATGAGTTTAACTTAATCTTAAGTTATCCAGTGTGTAAAAACATAAACGTAACTTCTCTTTCGGCATACTATATTCCTGGGGCATATTATGAAAAGACGGGAAGAACCGATAATAACGCAGTGGTGTTTTCTCCAATTGTCGGAGACGGTACTCCCGATAATGCATATTCTTCAGAAATTGCCGTGAAATGGTGGTTCTAATATGAAAAAAATATATCTTGTAAGTAGTTTATTGATCGTTATGGGGTGTTCAACGCTGTCTGTTAAAAATAATAAAGCAGCCGGGGATCAGGCATTTGCAGCAGGCAAATATGCGGACGCGTTAACTCACTATGATGTTGCTTTAAAAGAGAATGCATCCAATCGAGCGCTATTGAGGAGCAAGGGTGCAACACTCAATGCCTTGGCTCGTTATAAAGAAGCGATGCCTGTATTTGAAAAGGTGATTGCGATGGATTCTCATGATATCGATGCAAGATTGGGTTTGGGATACTCATATTTGGCGTTACTCAACTATCCGAAGGCTCGCGAACATTATCTTTTCGTTTATAATACTGAAAATGAAAATTACGCTGCCATTGAGCAGTTGGGATGGATTTATTACTATGAAAAAAATTATCCCAAAGCGAAGGAATTTTTCACAACACTTCAAAAAGCCCATCCCAGAAATGTATCCGCACAATTGGGATTGGGATGGATTGCGATGTCAGAGCGTCAATGGCAAGTGGCCTATGATCAAATTAATGGATTAGAGAGAGATTATCCGAATCATCCTGAGGCTAAGCGTGCATTGGCGACCATTCGGCAGAATTATCAGCCAAAATCTAAATAGCCTGATTCTTTAAACCGACTTGAATGATCTTTGGGGAATGGCGAGTGTATTCGTCATCACTCAAATGAACAAAGCTCGCAATGATGACCAAATCGCCTGGGTGTGCTTTTCTGGCGGCTGCGCCATTGATGCAAATTATACCACTATTGGGTTCGGCTGGAATGGCATATGTGGAAAAGCGCTCTCCATTGTTAATATTGTAAATCTCTACTTCTTCATATGAGACAATATTGGCAGATTCCATTAGGCTTTGGTCGATTGAAATGGATCCCTCATAATGCAAATTAGAATCAGTGACGGTTGCGCGATGAATTTTTGATTTTAGAATTCGTCGAAACATGATCAAGATCTATAGCATTGCTCAAAAAACTTGACAAGGACCATCAAAATTAGATTAGCTATTTTTTTAGTGCCACATGAATAAATTGAATTTAATTCATCGAATTTCTCATGAGCTGGGGATGAGCCAAGCCGAAGCTGGACGGTGGGTTCAGCGCTTGCACGATATCATTCTAGATACCTTGAAATGCGATGACAAAGTGCTCTTGACTGGATTTGGAACGTTTTTGGTGAGTCAAAGAGTGCCCAGGAAGGGGCGCAATCCCAAGACAGGGGAAACCATGATGTTGCCGGCTTTCAGGAATCCTCGCTTTCGTCCGGGTAAGGAATTTAAGATGCTCGTCAATACGAAATAGGAGCACTTTCTGCGAATGACATCCATTTATTGAACCAGTCTGAAAAGTCTTTGGATTGCTTGGTAATTTTTTCTGACAGGTTTTGTGGTGGTTGAGCTTTTCCGACGAAGCCAAGTGTGATACATGTAAAAAAGAGATCGACAATGTCGGGTTCATGAGATGAGTTGTTCTCAGTTTCGTTCTGTTTAATTTGCTTCTCTATTTCATTGGCATTGGCCTGAATACATTCAAGGTGAGTATGAAATTCATGAAGAAATAGTTTTCTATCATTGATCATTTCATCCTCGTATGATCTTTGATATTGCTCAATAAAGCTTTTGAGATCAATTTCATTGTCTGCAGCCAAAATCATAATGGACAAGACAAAGTACGAATCTTCGCTGCGTTCTAATTTGGGGCGAATAATGAGTGACATGAACTGATTTCTTTCGTCCGGTGAAAGTTTAAATACACGATTGACTGCATATCGACGATACAGGTGCATGGTGAAGCTTTCTAAGACTTTCCTGGCCAGCTTTCGATGAGTGTTGTATCGTTCCATTATCTGCTGTGTTGCCAATGGCGGATTGATTTTGGCCAATGATCGACCTATTTCTCTAAGAAAACTTTGCCACTTACCATTTGAGTTGAGATCTGAGTCACTCAAAATATTATCGATGAGTGTATACAATATTGGGACGACGCGATCGTCACGTTCATCCGTAAATAGATCCAATAAAATTTGAATCCTCTCAAAATTTTTGGATAGTTCTTGTCCATCTTCATAAAACAATTCTAAGATTCGTTCAGGACCCTTGGATATCTTATAGAGACGATTCAATCCCTGGAGCTTGACGCATCGTTCTTCGTTTTTGTCATCATCGAGCTGAGACAGAATATTTTCCTTGAGATCAGGCCAAAAATGCTCATTTTGTTCTAAGGCTGTGATGAGGTATGAAAAACTTAGTAATCGCTCTGTACAGGACAGACTCTTATTCAAATAAATTTTTATGGAATTCATTACTTTGGGATCTTCCGCAAGAAGCGATTTATATTGCATGCGGACGCCTAAGGAAGAGACGCCGAGAAGCACGAATCCTACAAGAACATAATATATTTTAGATGATTTGCGCATATTCTAGGTTGTCGTAGGAAGCAAAGGGCGTGCCACTTGGTTTTGTATGTAAATATTAATAATATCAAGTAGTTGTATGTTTATCGCAACGAGCAAATGTCATTATCTTTTAGACAGGTGCCGTAAATTGTCACCCTAAATTCATTTGCTCCATCCTATCATTTTTGATAGGTCTATCATTGTTTTTATCCATCCTAGGCGGATAGCTCAGCTGGTAGAGCATCGCCCTTACAAGGCGAGGGTCGCAGGTTCGAATCCTGTTCCGCCTACCATTCAATTTTTGATGAGAATCTGTCGATATATATATAGATGAAAAAGAGCTCACCCAAGAATACCACACCGCAAGTGGATGAAAAGATTTTAGATCAGGTCCTTCATGGGATGATGCAGGGAGTGATTTTCTTGGACTCTGCTTATAAAGTCCGAATGATGAACAATGTTGCTGAAAAATTGTTAAATGTATCTAAGGAAAAGTTGATAAACCAGCCCATAGTGACCCTATTGGGGAACAAACATCCACTGTCTCACATCATTAAACGTATCCATATTCCGCAAGAGCGTTTTATCAAGTCAGAATTCAATCTGGATCACAAAGAGGGGGGGATGTTGACACTGGAAGCACTGGTGAAGGTGATATTGAATGAAGCACATGCTCCAATGGGTATATTGATTCTGCTGTATGATTTATCACAAATTCGGGCACAGGAGCAAAACCGGGCATTGTTTGTGGCAACAACTTCGCATGAATTGAGGACCCCATTGGCAGCGATCAAGGCCGCATTGAATCTTTTGCATGATAAAACATTGGGGCCGGTGAATGACGGGCAAATGAATATATTAAGTGTGGCGAACCACAATGTAAATCGCCTAACTGCATTTGTTCATAAGTTTTTGGATATGGCAAAATTCGAAGTGAGTGGAAAGCATCTATATAAGAAAGTTCAAAGTCTGAATAAAATTATTGAAGATGTCGAAAAACTATTTGATGCCGAAGCCAAAAGTAGAGG
>CAZDSE010000025.1:8302-9917 GCA_964507905.1 uncultured bacterium
CTTCCATACCAGCAGTTCCCATCGATCGAGATCATATTTTTCAAGTGGTGTGTAATTTGGTCAGCAATGCCTTAAAATTCACAAAAAAAGGAAAAATTATCATTTCCACAAAACTGGATCCAAAGGATCCCCGATGGGTGAATGTATTGATCCAAGATACCGGAATTGGGATCAAAGATGAAAATTTAAAGACATTATTTATCAAGGATCAACCCTTGGATGCATATTTGACCCAGAATCATGTGTCATCCGGTTTGGGTTTGGCTTTGTGTAAGGAGATTGTGACAATGCATGGGGGGAAAATATGGGCCAAAAGTCACGAAAATGAAGGATCGACATTTGGTTTTTCGTTACCATCAGAAGAAATTGAAGATTCACGTAAAGTGGTGCTGCATGCTCCCAAGATTATGGTTGTCGATGATGAAGAAAGTTTGTTGGAAACCATTAAGATTCTTCTTCAAGCCCATGGCTATGATGTGATCTGTGCTGCGGGGGGAGAGGAAGCTTTGAAGCTCATAGAAGAAGAATATCCAGACTTGATGCTATTGGATTTAAAAATGCCTGGCATGGATGGATTTCAAGTATGTTCGAATATTCGAGAGAAAGCCCAGTTTAAGCAAATGCCCATTGTCGTTTTGACCGCATTTGATGACGAAGCGTATATCCAGCGTGCATTTTTTAATGGGGCCAATGGATTTATTGTAAAACCCTTCGAAAGTCTTCAGATTATTAACACCATCGCAAGTTTTCTAAAAGAGCACACGCCAGCGCTTAAAAAAGCGGCTTAAGTTTGGCGGGACCGACGAGACTCGAACTCGCGACCTCCTGCGTGACAGGCAGGCGTTCTAACCAACTGAACTACGGTCCCAGAAATAATAGACCGTTATTTTATTCTATGAATTGCAAACTCTGTCAATGAAATTGGGCGTTAGAACTTACCCATGTATCCAAACGACACACCATAGTCGTCTTTTTCTTGGCCTTTGCCATCGAGATAAAAGAGATCCAACCCTAGTTTTGTGACTTCTTTGGGATCCAGGGCATATTGACCTCCGACGGTCCAGATGTGTTGCTCTTTGCGGTCGCTTCGATTGGCATCCCATTCTTCATATCGAGCGGCAAGTCTCACTGGATTTAACACTTCGATGCCCCATTGTGAGAGAGGATATGCGGCAAGCAAATACCATCCGTCTTGTTCGACTTTGCCGTCTTGACCTTGAAGATATTCGGCTTTAATTGCCACCGGTCCCCATTGAAGCCTGCCCCCCGTACCGACTCTTTGTTGAGTGTCATTCAACGCACCTTGAGACCCTTCCCATGCGGATGCATACACCTGGCTATTGTCTGACGGCTTCCAAAGTACCATGGCAGCGACCTCTTTCTTTTGATTGGCTTCGGCAACATTGGCGCCTTCTCCATTAAATACGCCCACCATATATTGGAGTTTGTATGCAACCACTTCCCCCTGTACGAGCGCTCCCACATCGCGTTTGTCACCCAATACACGAACGACCGTGGCTCTCTCTAAGAGTTCGAGAGTTGGAGACGATTGAAGTCCTTCGATACTGATCGGGCGTTTAAATTGCCCCACAATGACCTTTTGATTTAAAACTTT
>CAZDSE010000025.1:9927-11704 GCA_964507905.1 uncultured bacterium
TGAGTCCCAGGTCTTGCAACATGGAAGAATCTTTTTTCCCTTTGGTGTCTTTTGCAAGGTCAAACATGAGAAAAAATGACGTGCCATTCGTGATATCCCCTTTAAAACTGACTTCCCCCCGTCTTAATTTCAATTGATCGACTGCTTGATCGGATTGAACAAAGTAAAGTTGAACCAATCCATGCGTTTCGACATTTTGAAGAATGCGTGATGTGTCTAAAACATTGTTTTCGGGTGTTTGGTCCGGCTCAAATGGCATATCCATCTGATAGGCGTCTGATTTAAAAAAGTTTTTTAAATTATTTTCTGCCAGTGCAGAGATTCCCAAAGACACACAAGAACCAATGATCATTATTTTTAAGGTTTTCATTTTATTTGCCTCCATCTCGTTATATAGGGATTGCGTACTCATACTCTTGGGGTTTTGCCTTGTCAAATATGAATTTAAATTTTAATAGAGCAACTGATCTGGATCGCAAAATCTCTATTCCACCATTGACAGGATTTGTGCAATGCGTTACCAATGTCGATATTGATAATCATTATCAATTAATATGAATAAAATTGCTCTTGTTGGAAGTCCAAATGTCGGGAAAAGTGCCTTATTTAATCAGCTGACAAAAATGGGTGTGACGGTGTCGAATTATCCTGGGACAACGGTTGCTTTGACACGGGGCATAACCACGATTCAAGGGGTTTCGGTTCAAATCATTGATACTCCAGGAATGTATGGTTTTGTAACCATTACCGATGAAGAACGAGTGACCAGAAAAATTATCTTTGAAGAAAACTTGTCTTGTTTGGTTCATGTGGCCGATGCAACCAATTTGGAACGTATGCTTCCATTAACCATTCAGCTGAAAGAAACGGGGCGTCCGTTGATTTTGGCTTTAAATATGAGCGATGAAGCCAAACGGCATGGGATTCAGATTCATAAGGAGCTTTTGGAAAAGAACTTGGAAATCCCAGTGATTCACACGGTGTCCACCCAAGGCATTGGAATGGATGACTTAAAAAATAAAATATATGAAATCATCCGTTAATTATTTAGATGCCACTTTGATCGCAGCGCATCAAGAAATTATGCAGCTTTTAGAATCCTCATATGCTGTGTCTAAGAGTGCATTGGCCCTAATATTTTTGGAGGGCGATCCATATGCGGAATGTTTGGCTCAGGAAAAAAATGAGAAAAATTTAAAAAAGATTATGGACGTGGTCCAAAAAACATCGGAACAATATGCGGATCCATTGTCATACGTCATTGCGGTCAGTCGACAAAAAAGGAGTGATCAATGGATGTCTGAAAGTGTCACTTTGTCTCGTGGATCGGGGTCATATATGGCTCAGATTTTAAACCGTCTGATGATTTCGCCGTGGAGTGGGTATCCGATACTGGTGGCCGTTTTGTATTTTGGTTTGTACCAATTTGTGGGGGTGTTTGGAGCGGGAACGATGGTTGATTTTATTGAGACGACGTTGTTTGAGAACCACATTAATCCGTGGGTAACATCTCTCTTTCATGTGGCAGTGCCTTGGAAAATCGTTCAAGAGTTATTTGTCGGTGAGTACGGGATATTTACCTTGGGCATTCGCTATGCGATGGCGATTGTTTTGCCTGTGGTGGGTACTTTTTTTATCGCATTTTCAATTATCGAAGATTCAGGATATTTGCCAAGACTGGCACTTCTTTTGGATCGTTCATTTAAATGGATTGGACTCAATGGCCGGGCGGTCATTCCCATGGTTTTGGGATTGGGCTGCGATACGATGGCCACCA
>CAZDSE010000026.1:0-4118 GCA_964507905.1 uncultured bacterium
TAAATTTTTCCTGTTTCGAAATTAAGATCACATCGTTCTGCGATTTCAACGGTAGACAGTACCGCTTGAGGGCATGCCCTAAAGACTTCATGTAATTCATCTGGGGATTTAAAATAAAATTCTTCCGATCCAAACTTCATTCGATCGCGATCTTCCAATGTCTTTCCCGTTTGAACACACAGCAACACTTCTTGCGCCAAAGAATCTTGACGGTCCAAATAATGACAATCATTCGTCCCAACCACAGGGATTTGAAATCTGCCCCCATACCGAATCAAAGCATCATTGACTTTGGCCTGATCCGTAATTTTATTTTCCTGAATTTCCAAATAAAAACGATCACCAAATACCTGCCGATACCACTGAATCAGATCTACCGCTTTTTGTTCCTGACCTTGCAAAATAGACTGGGAAATTTCACTGCTTAAACAACCCGACAGCGCAATCAATCCTTCATGATACTTTTCTAAAATTTCTTTGTCGATTCGAGGCTTGTAATAAAATCCCTCAAAATTGGCGATCGTAATCAAACGACACAAATTTTGATACCCCGTTTTGTCCATACATAAAAGCGTTAAATGATGAAATGGATCTTCAAGCCCCAGCCCTTTGGGCAATTGTTTGGAAAGCCTGGAACCCGGCGCCATATAGACTTCACACCCAATAATGGGTTTTATGTTTTCTTTTTTGGCCTCGAAATAAAACTCCATGGCCCCAAATAAATTTCCATGATCCGTCACTCCCACAGCCGGCATGCCAAATTCTTTGGCTTTGTGGATCAAAGATGGAATTTTAATCGCTCCATCCAGCAAACTATACTGCGTATGGAGATGAAGATGTACGAATGAAGATGCCATTATGATTTGGTCGCAAAATAATTTAATGCAGAGCCCGCTTTAAACCACTCGATTTGCTCTTGCGTCATGGAATGTTTTAACTGAATTTTTAATCTCGCTTTTTGTTCCGAATGAAAAATTTCACACTCTATATTTTTTCCGGGTGCCAAGTTTTTAAGCCCCAAGATAGAAATAAAATCCTTGGACCCAATCTTGTCATAATCAGCGGGATTCACAAACGTCAAAGGCAATATCCCTTGTTTTTTTAAATTCGTCTCATGAATTCTGGCAAAACTTTTGGTAATGACTGCCTTGCACCCCAAAAATCTGGGCGACATCGCCGCATGTTCCCGGCTCGATCCTTCTCCATAATTCTCATCACCAATCACCACCCATCCCAACCCATGCGAATGATATTCTCTGGCGATACCCGAGAGCGGCTGATTTTTTTCCGTATTATTGATATTAATTCCGGTTCCCGGTTCGGTCGTAAACGTATTCACCGCTCCAATAAACATGTTGTCACTGATTTTATCCAGATGTCCCCGATATCTGAGCCAGGGTCCTGCTGGAGAAATATGATCCGTCGTACATTTTCCTTTGGCTTTCAAAAGAACAGGCAGTTCAATAAAATCTTTCCCATCCCATTTTTGAAACGGTTTTAAAAGTTGCAGTCGTTCACTCTTTGGGCTCACCACAATTTCAAGGAGCTCATCCCCATTATGTGGCGCAAAATAATTGACTGCCAAATCCGAAAATCCCTTGGGCGGAAGTTCGGCCGGAACTTCCGGAACTTGAAATGTAAAATCCTTCCCTTGAAACTCTTTCAAAGAATCTTTGAGGGGATTAAATCTCAAATCTCCAGCAAACGCCATCGCCATTACGAGCTCTGGGCTTCCAATAAATGCCAATGTTTCTGGATTGCCATGATTTCGTCTGGGAAAATTGATTCCAATAAATCCACAAATCCATCTCGCTTAATGGTTTCATAAATTTTTTCAGAGCCCGGACTAATTAAGAGTTTTGTTTTTACTTTGAGCCCCGCTTTTTTCGCTTGTTTGGCCACATCCACCACCCGAGACAAATCTTCATATGAAGAATTGGTACAGCTTCCAATTAAACATGCATGCAAATAAGAAGGATAATTATTTTTTTTCACATCCTCTGCCATCTTTGAAATAGACCTCGCCACATCTGGAGAATGAGGTCCCACCACATGGGGTTCCAATTTAGACAAATCAATTTCAATGACCTTTGAAAAATATTTTCTTGGATTTTTTTCAACTTCGGGATCTGCACACAAAAGAGTTTTACTCGTCTCTTCAGCCAATGCGGCAATATCGGATCGTTTGGTAGCTTTTAAATATTTTTGGGTGCGATCGTCATAGGGAAAAAGAGATGTTGTGGCTCCGAGCTCCGCCCCCATATTGGTAATGGTCGCTCGCCCGGTCGCAGAAATCGAGGCCACCCCCGGACCAAAATATTCAATGATGCGATTTGTTCCGCCTTTGGTCGTCAATAATTCGCACACTTTTAAAATCACATCTTTGGGTGCTGTCCAGCCAGAACATTTTCCGGTGAGATAAACACCAATTAATTCAGGATTTAAAAGTTCAAAATGAGATCCCGCCATGACTTCTGCCGCATCGGCGCCTCCAACACCGACTGCCACCATGGACAGTCCTCCCGCATTGGGCGTATGTGAATCCGTTCCAATCACCATTCCCCCGGGAAAAGCATATTCTTCCAAAAATACCTGATGAATAATTCCCGATCCCGGCCCCCAAAATCCAATTCCATAATTGGCCGATGCCGATTTTAAAAAATCATAGACTTCCTTATTGGTTTCGATGGCCACTTTGATATCGGATTTTGCCCCTTCATAGGCTTGAATCAAATGATCGCAATGAACGGATGACGGAACGGCTGTGCGATTTCGTCCCGACTGCATAAATTGAAGAAGCGCCATCTGGGCCGTCGCATCCTGCATACATACTCGGTCCACTTCCAACCCCAAAATACTTTTTCCTGCAGTCAAATCTTGGTCGTTTGGATTTTTCAGATGCCCATAGACAATTTTTTCCGCCAACGTCATGGGACGATTCAGTCTTTTTCGAATAATTTCAATATTTTTTTTGAGTCGCTCGAACGTGGCCTGAACAAGCTCTGGAGTGGTCGCCACAGAATCTTTTTTAAGGGGTTTGGGCATATCAAAATGGATAGCAGGATTTTTGAATCAATACAAGTTTCTTATGTTTTTTAATTTCGTCTCTTATATTGATAAATATACTGGGTCTGAGCAGGATAAAGAAGCGGAATATGTCCATGCTTCATCATCTCAAATACGGCGTCTTTTTTACTCCAATTTTCAAATTCAATTCGATAAAGAGCAGTGAGCACCCCCGTTCGATCCGCACCGCCCTGGCAATGCATTAATATCGGATGCCGTTTGACATCCGTCACAATATCAAAAAATTGAGTCACCTGATCTTCTGTGGGTGGGACCGCTGCACTCATCGGCACATGGACAATCTGAATTTGATGCTCACGTGCAAAATTTTCTTCAACCGGTGAAACTTCTCTTTGCAAGTTGAGGATAGTTTTTAATTTTAGATACTGGTGAATCACCTGAAAATCTTCGAGATCTGGCTCACCGGATCGGTATAAGACGTTTTCTTTCACAATCCCGAAATTAAGCAAAGGATTACATGCGCTCATCATGACTGTGATCGGCACCGCCATAGAGATGACCATCACTCTCAAGTACTTTTTATGAACCGCCCGTGTCATGAATTTTTAATATACAACCATCCATAAATTTTGCACTCTTTTATTAAAGGAAACACATATTACACCTCTAAAATCGCATGATTGATTTGAAATTTAGGTACACATTATCCGCGAAACACAGGATAAAATGTGCTGGGGCATCCTGAAGCGGTTGAAGGATCTCATGGTTACATGCTGAAAGAGTGCATTGCTTGAGCTCCCAGTCTGTGCGGAGTAGATGCAATCTCAATCATTTTGTTGATTACTTTCCTAAGAATATTTTCCTTTGTTTCTCTTGTTCCTCTAAAACGGCTTTTCTTAAAAAGACTGCCATGGCCATGCTGGAACGGAAAGCATCATCAAAGGAGATAGAAATCTTGGATAGAATATCATTGAAATCTTCATCGCTATTTACAACGTGTTGTCCCAATATCCAAGCATCATTAAAGAGAACTTCTTCTTCTGGTGTTTTATCTTTTTTGTCTTTGAGTTTAATTAAAAAGTTTTTTAATA
>CAZDSE010000026.1:4128-10283 GCA_964507905.1 uncultured bacterium
TAATAATGGTTGCTCAGCCTTGGAATTGTTAAAACGCCAAACCCAATTGGCTTGAGAAGATGTGCTCATAACAAAACACCACATTCTATAATTGAAATCCATTTTTTCCCACTCAACTAAATATTTTAAGGCAGGTAAAAGTGTATCTACATCTGGGGATGTCTCTCTTAAAGAAGAGAGGTGTTCCAGTAATTTTTTTCGGAGTACAAAAATAAGCAGTTTTCGGTCTTCATTGCTGGAGAAGAAATGGTTTATGATTTTACTTTGTCTTAAATCATATAAAATACTTGAACGCGTTATTACTCTTTTATGATCAAAATTAAGATCATACGTATATATACCTCTTTCCAACTCTTCCAATTCTCTCATTTCTTGAGATATGGTGCGTACCACTAATTCTGTAGACTGCTCATTAAGTCTTGGGAATTCGCCATATACATTTTGAATATATTTAATTTCTTTTGGGGTTAATGTTTTCATATTGAGCTCAACCATAGCTTTAACAATTTCATCTGGTATGGCAGGATATGATCTCTTAACTTTTTCCCATGAAAGAGAAAAGGTTAAATCCATTAATATAAGCGTAAGCTGTTCTATTCTGATGTCGAACATTGGGCCGGGAGTTCCAAATGTAGGATTGATAGCTCCAAACACATCCCATTGATCAGGAGGACTTAAGGGAATATATTCAATAGTTCTGAAAAATCCCTTCCTAACTTTTTTAAAACCAATGCTTTGCCACAACTCTGGATAAATTTGACTTAATGATAGTTTTTGGTCTCCCCACTTTTTTTCAACAAAAAAATTGTATAATTTTTCTAAAGATTGTCTTTCTAAAAAATCAACACAAGTTGGTAGGTCTTCTGAATAGTCATTGATGGTTGTATCCATGTAAATGGAGCCTAAAATTAAGTATTCAAGTTTTGAGATTTTTCCATCTTCTAGGATATTAAGCACATCAAAGGTATAGGGAGAGTTTGTGACAACAAATAAAGAAACATCCCACGAAGGATCAGGATTATTAATTTCAAGCCCAATTAATTTTACTCCATCAAGTGCAATAGAAATTTCTAGAGAAGAAGAATCCTCAAAGGAAATAGAGAGTTGTTGAAAATTGATTTTCTGGGCAATGATGGCTTTTACAAGTTCCGAAGCCTTTGAAGCATTAACCTCAAAAATAACCCGAAAAGGCTCTCCATTGGGAAAAGTTAAATCTTGATACTCAACTCGAGTTTTTCTAAAAACAGAGAGGTTATCTATTGATGTACGTCTTCCAGGAGCATAATCTTTGATTAAAGTTTCCGTTAATCGTTGTGCTTCAGGATGACGCATGAAATCAACAATCCTTGGAAGAAGCTTCCAAAGAAATATTTGTTGAGTTTGAGTTAATGAAGAAAATTTTTGTTCTGTTTGTGGATTAGATAAGAAGTTTTTTACTTCTAGTGCTGTTGCTTTGTAGAAAGGAAGAACCTGAGCATCTTTTATAAAATCATCCAGAGAATTTAAGGAAATACGCTTAGTATTTTCGAGCTCCCCCGCCTCACAGATAACAGACAAAAAAAATATGAAAGGGATCAAGAATATCCATTTTTTTAAAAATATGAACCTATTGTGATCAGCCACGTTCTTACAATATTGCAATCCTTGTGCCAAAGACTGCTTTAAAAAATAGCTGTGTAATTAAATAGTTATGATGATTTTAGGTTAATATGACATCGAAAAAGTGCCCCTAAATGGCACCAGATCAAAATCTTTACAAATCAAATTGACTTTGTATATACAATAGAATACAATTTGTATTATGAAGTTTGAATGGGATGACGAGAAGAATATTACAAATTTTCGTAAACATGGGGTGTGGTTTGAAGAAGCGCAAACTATATGGGCAGATGAAAAGTCACAAGAATTTTTTGATCCAGATAATAGCAATGATGAAGATCGGTTCATTAGAATTGGCCATTCCACAAAGCCTAGACTTTTACTCGTTGTATTTTGCGAAAGAGAGGAAGGCAGTAACATAAGAATTATATCGGCCAGAAAGGCCACAAAAGAGGAGGTAAAAGACTATGAAGAAGGAATATGATTTAAAGAAGTTAAAAAAACGTTCTGGTGAAGTAAAAGTTGATAAGTCGGCTACTAAAACACCTATCAGCATTCGATTAGATGGAGCAGATTTAGCTACCATTCGAGAGCAAGCCGAACGATTAGGGATCCCTTATCAAACTTTTGTGGGGAGCATTCTTCATCAGTTTGCGAAAGGAGATTTGGTTGAATGGAGAACTGTGGATGTACTTAAAATACTAAAGGCTTCTGGCGAATGACGATAACGTCAACTTTAAACACGGAAACGATGTTCACTAATTCAACTAGAAAGAGAAAACACTGGATCCCCGCTTTCGCGGGGATGACAAGGCTGTAAAACATCCTGAAGATCGCGAAGAAAATCGAACCAAATTTGGAGTCTGTATCCCCTGCTGATAAATATTTTAACCCATCGTATGATAGTATCAAATGATACTATCATATTCATAAACCCCACTCTTTTTTCTTGCATTCCATGTTGAGAAGAGTAAAAAAATTTAAAGCACATGCCAAACAAAGTCGCCATAGTTGGAGTTGGATATACACCGCCGAGACCGCTCACGCCGGATGTCTCTTATAAAGAGATGATTTATGAGGCGGCTGTAAAATCTTATCACAATGCAAATCTTGCATCGCATCGAGATGTGGATGGATTTGTCACCTGCGCGGAAGATTTGTTAGAGGGCACGTCTATCTTTGATGAATACACCCCCGATCAATTGGGTGCGGTTCATAAACCCATGCATACCATCTGTGGCGATGTGCTTCATGGAATTGCCTCTGCCACTATGAAAATAAAAACAGGACTCATGGACATCGTGGTGGTTGAAGCCCATTCCAAAGCATCTAACATTAAAACTCTTCCCCATATTTTAAATTATGCGACCGATCCTATTTTAAATCGCCCGTTAAATCTGCATCCTTATTATATCGCGGGTCTAGAGATGCAAAATTTTATGTCCCAAACCAAAACCAAAGCTGAGCAAATCGCAGCTGTGGTGGTAAAAAATAAACGCAATGCCTTAAAAAATGATTTGAGTTGTTATGGTGCAAAATTAACAGTGAATGACGTATTAACATCTGCTCAAACTTTTTCTCCCCTGACAAAACTTCAAACCGCAGAGCATGTCGATGGCGCCATTGTGTTTGTATTGGCTTCTGAAAAAACAGCAAAAAAATTAAATAAAAAACCAGTATGGGTCAAAGGTAGCGGTTGGATTTCAGATTCGCCCACATTGGAAACCCGGAACTGGGATGAATGTGATTATGCAAAATTGTCCAGCAAGATGGCACTGAAACAAGCAGGCATAAAAAATCCAAAATCCATTGATGTATTTGAAATAGACGACACGTTTGCTTATAAAGAACTAGACCATTTGGAAGCCATTGGCCTCTATAAAAAAGGAATGGCCGGAAAAGCCTGCATGAGCGGCGCATTGGATCCTGATGGAAAAACACCCGTCAATGTGTCCGGAGGAAGCTTGGGAATGGGCTCTCTCTTAGAAGCATCGGGTGGTTTTCGAATTTTAGAATTAATGAAACAGTTGCGTGGTGAAGCAGGAACCAGACAACTTAAAAAAGCGAAATCCGGACTGGCACTTTCCTGGCGTGGGGTTCCCACAGCCAGCGGTGCATGTGTGGTACTCGGGAGATAGGAATGGGAATGAAGGGAAAAGTCGGAGTCGTTGGAGCGGGGATGACAAAGTTCGTCCGACGTGCCCAAGAAACTCCGAAAGAACTGGCATTTGAAGCCGCACGAGCCGCTCTTGATTCGGCCGGGATGACATTAGACGATATCGATTGCGTGATTCACGGAACTGCTCCCGATACATTTGATGGCATCCATATGAATGGTGAATATGTATTAGATGGCAGCGGCGGATGGAAAAAGCCCTACATGCGCGGATATGTGGGAGGCGGCACTGGCGTTTTTGCTCCCATTCAAGGGTGGTATCAATTGGCCTCTGGTCTTTTTGAAACAGCACTTGTGGTTTGTGAAGAAAAAATGTCTTCTTGTCAGCCCCACCCGCAAGGAGCCTTTTTAACGATCTTTGACAAAATGACCGAGCGACCATTGAAACCCAATCTCCTTTGGATTTTTGCGTTGGAAATGAATCGCTACATGCAAACGTATGGAATTTCTGTAAAAGACATTGCCCATGTGTCTGTTAAAAATAAAAATAATGCACTTCAACATCCCGCCGCCCAATTGGGAAAAGAAATTACATTGGATGAGGTTTTAAATTCAGAAGTATTGGCATGGCCGGTCCATCGCGAGATGGTTTCACCCACCAGTGACGGGGCCTGTGCAGTCATTTTGGCCACGGAAAAGAGAGCCAAAAAAATAACCAAAAAACCCGTATGGATTAAAGGCGTCGGATGGAATTTGGATACCTCATACTGGACGAATCGTGATTTGGCATATCCGCAGTATGTCGAAAATGCGGCACGCATGGCCTATAAAATGGCTGGAATTAAAGAACCCAAAAAAGAAATTCATATTGTGGAACCTTACGATCCATTTGCATATAAAGAATTGCATCATTTAGAGGGATTACTATTGGCAGATAAAGGAAAAGCGCCACAACTGACCATTGATGGAGTGACGGCCAGAACTGGGAATATGCCATCTTGTCCATCGGGTGGATTGTTGGGGGTGGGAAATCCCATCGCTGCAGCAGGTCTTATGAAAATTTGTGAACTATTTTGGCAATTACGAGGTGAAGCCGGAGCCAGACAAGTGCCCGGCCAACCCAAAACTGGATTGGCGCAAGCGTGGGGAGATCTCATGCAAGTCGGAACCGTTTGTATTATGGGAATATAAATGATGGAACTTAAGGGAACAACCGTTTCAAAACAAGATATTGAATCTGGAAAAATTCTTTCCACCAAAGGCGATCCCAATGCGTGGTACAATTGGGACACCGGAATTGGCATTGGACGATATTTTGAAGGCTTAAAAGAAGGAAAAATTTGGGGAACGTATTGTAAACAGTGCAATCGAACCGTCATTCCTCCTCGGGTTTTTTGCGAACTTTGTTTTTCTCCCAATATTGAATGGAAGCAATTGAAAGATACGGGAACCATCAATACATTTTCCATTTGTTATGTAAACTGGGATGCATCTCGCGTTCAAACCCCGCATCTGCCAGCTGTCATTGAAATGGACGGCGCCACAAAAGGACATGGGATTTTACATGTATTGGATGAAGTTGATCCGAAGAATATTAAAATCGGCATGAAAGTCAAAGCCGTTTGGAAGCGTCCAGAAGAAAGGACTGGATCGATTTTGGATATACAGTATTTTAAGCCTATGTAGCAAGCCATTTTCCAAAGGAAAATGGCGCGCAGTGGTCATACATAAAGAAGAAGAAACTATGAGTATCTTAACAAGACATTTGGAGAATCAGAAAATAAAATCCGTACCGGGCAGTATGCTTGTCTCCAATCTATATACTGCAGGATTGGGAAATGAAATCTTCCTGCGTGCCATCAAAGACCGAGAAGAATTACTGGGCAGTCACTGTGACACCTGCAAAAAAACTTTTTTACCCGCAAGACTTTTTTGTGAACGCTGCTTAAGTCGCCTGACCCAAACCAAAGTGGCTCCGAAAGAAGGCACATTGCGATCTTTCACAAAAGTGAATTTCGATTTGGACAATCGTCCTCTCACAGAACCCCAATTCATTGGATTTGTGACGTTCAAAGGATTCGAAGGCGGACTCGTTCATAAACTCGACTCAAAAGATGAAAAGAAACTCAAAGTCGGCGCCAAAGTCAAAGTGGTCTTCGCCCCATCTGCGCAAAGAAAAGGTTCCATTTTGGATATTTTGTATTTTCAGATTGGTTAGCCGATCTTAAAGAAATCCTCAATTTTTCTCTGTAAAATATCTCGAACCTTTCTAAAAATAGCCATCACTTCTTCTTCTGAACCGTTCGCTTTTGCGGGGTCTTCAATGTCCCAATGAAGGCGTTTTACTTTTCCTGGAAATACTGGACAAGTTTCATTTGCATGACCACAAACAGTAATAACCGTATTCATTTGATCTTTAGAAATAGAATCAACTGTTTTA
>CAZDSE010000026.1:10303-11678 GCA_964507905.1 uncultured bacterium
GCTCTGGGATTCAGGCCATGGGCTTTAATTCCTGCACTATAAATTGAAACTTGAGAAGGGGCTAGTTTCTTAGCAAATCCTTCTGCCATTTGGCTCCTACAGGAATTTCCTGTGCAAAGAAAAAGAATTCCCTTTTTAACAACATCCTTTGGCATTTTTTTTATTCTCTTTTTCTTGAGGTTCACATCGGATAAATTCATAGGTTATAGCTGCCAAAACGGCTCCCACCATAGGAGCAATCCAATAAAGCCACTGAAAGTCCCATTGTGAATACATCAGAGCAGGAGCAAAACTTCGTGCTGGATTCATAGAACCACCGGTTAGAGGCCCTCCAATAAAAGCCCCCAAACAAACAGCCCCTCCTATCGAAAGCCCGGCCATATGCCCTTGTGCTCTATAATCGGTAGCCACAATTATAATGGTAAACATGAGAATAAATGTTAAAATAACTTCTAAAAAGAAGGCTTTAGAAATGAGAATAGACGGTAGTGTTACTCCAATGCTTTCTTCAGAAAAAAATAAAAATTTAACCAAAAAACTTCCCAAAATAGCTCCTAAAATTTGAGCTCCCCAATACCAGGCAAGCTCATTTAAAGGAAATCTTCTCACAACAGCAAACCCCAACGTAACAGCCGGATTAAAATGAGCTCCTGAAATATGGCCGAGAGAATAGATCATGACCATAATCACCAATCCAAAGACCAGAGGGACAACGGAAGGTGAACAAATAAAAATGCTACTGGTCCCCACAAAAACCAAAGCAAAGGTTCCGATAAATTCTGCGATGGATTTCTTGAATTTGTTTTTCATACAAATAAACCACTTTTATACTTTATAAAATGACAAAAGCAAATGGTGTATCTAATTCACTTGTAGGCTGATATCTTACTTACGGCTCATTTAAAATCTTGAGTGTTTCAATCACCGAGGCATTCTTTGACGGAAGATAGTGGATCGGATGATCTGGAAATGACTCTTTTAATCCTGTAAAAAATTCATCGGCCCAGGAAGGGGCAAGAACATGAACTCCCTCAAAATCAACTTCAAACGCTTCATTCTTGTTTAATGAAGGCATGTAGGCTTTAAAGGCTAAAAAAGCATCGCGACCCGCGGGTCTGGACATGAGCATAACTCCAAATTTCTTAAGTTCTATCTTCATTTAGAAAACTCTCCAGAAAAATTCAAAAATTCCATGACAAGAATATGAGTACCCCTCTTTCTGACAAATTGATATTCAGTGAACTTGCCAACGTGTTTAATCCGCCAAAATTAATCTTACCATTACCAGAAAAACAGACCAAGCATCTGTTTGAATGACCATTCAGTATATTTCGAACTAATTTTAATCCATTGCCTCGCTTTTCAGGACTCCGAC
>CAZDSE010000027.1:0-2181 GCA_964507905.1 uncultured bacterium
CAATGACGCCATTTCCAGAGTCGATTTTTTTGGTCGGTCGGCCCACAGCTCAACCCCACAATTGGGAATTAATGCCATTCAAAAAGCGCTGGACTTTTTACGCATTCACAAAGGCAAATATGAATTGATCGGTCTTCAAGGAGGGGAACTCGTAAACGTCATTCCGGATAAAACCTCCATTCGACTTAAAGCACGCGAAAAGCTCATACCGGAAGGTGAAGGCGAACATCTGGTAACAGAAAAATTTAAAAAAACAGCCACCGTTTTTACCCAGGACTTTGTCGATGTGATTGAAGACGTCCATGGAACAGTTAAAAAACTTTCATCGGAATTTAGAAAAGTTCAAGATGAAGAATTTGACCCGCCAAGCAGTGTACTCAGCATTGGGGTAGCAACCACTCAAGATAAGTCAGTGACATTCCTTATCGGGATGAGACTCATTCCTCAAACCAATGCAGAAGAAATCATGGGTTTTTTACAAAGCAATTTCGATTCCATCCATAAAAAATATCCAAAGGTAAATCTCAATTTAAAACTCAATCGCCATAGCCCACCCATGAAAACAGATACAGGAGCCAGACTCATTTCAGAAGCCAAAGATGTTTTAAGATCCATGGGACTTCAAGAAACAATCGTTACCAAAGCTTCATCAACAGAAGCCTCCATTTATAGAAGTATGGGTGCAGAAGTGATTGTTTGGGGGCCAGGTATTTCGATTGGCAATGTACATAAGCCCAACGAGTTTAACTATTTGCATCACTTAACACTTGCAGTCACATTCTATGAAAGATTGATTGAGGCTCTGTGTGTGAAACCACGGGGATAACATGTTCATTTTGAGATCTGCCAAATCAGAAGATTTAAAACAAATCCTATCCCTATCCAGAATGCTAAACGCCATTAACTTGGCCCAAAGCCCGGAAGAGCTATCCAAGCAAATTACAAGATCTGTTTCTTCATTTGCAGGGGAATCCAGAAATAAAGAAGATTGTGATTATATATTTTGTCTCGAAGACCTCTCATCTCATAAAATTATTGGTGCATCCATGATCATGGCCCAACATGGAACCAAGGACAGTCCTCATTTTTATTTTCAGGTGCTTCGCTTGGAAAAATTTAGCCAAACCATTCACTCAGGGATTGTTCATCAGGTATTGAGGCTTGGCTATGATATGGATGGCCCAACCGAAGTCGGCGGTTTAATCCTTCACCCTGCTTTTCGTCACACAGGAAAGCATTTGGGAAAACTTTTATCGTGGGGTAGATTTTTATATATCGCCATGCATCGAAGACGATTTAAAGATCGGGTCATTGCTGAGTTTTTACCCCCACTCATGCCCGACGGAAAATCACTTCTTTGGGAATCCATTGGACAAAAGTTTACAAACCTTCCCTATTTGGAAGCCGATCGCGTCAGCCGAAAAAATAAGGAATTTATTTTATCCCTTTTCCCCCGACAAGACATCTATATCTGTCTTTTGGAAGCCAGAATTCGAGAGCTCATTGGCCAGGTTGGAGAAGATAGCCTCCCGGCCAAACGAATGCTCGAGTCTATGGGATTTAAATATTTGGAAATGATTGATCCCTTTGATGGGGGACCTCATTATGGTGCCCGGATGAAAGACATTACCATAGTCAAAGACACCAAAATTTCGAAACTTAAAAAAGGTACCGTTCGAAGTTTTAAAGAGTTGGGAATGGTGGGTAAAACCTCAAATGACGAATTTAAATGTGCAATCACCGAATGTAAAATTGACGGAAAATGGATTTCGCTTCCCATGGAAGTGAAAGAGGCATTGGGCATAGAACCCGGAGAATCTCTTTATTTTTATCCAATCCAGATTCCAGTAGAAACCAAAAGCACTCCATGAACTCCCCAAAACCTTTTATTTATCTCGGGAATTATATGGATGGGCACTTCGTTATTCCCAAAGAAAGAGATGGGGAGATTGTCTCCATCAATCCGGGAAATACCCATGATAAAATTGGAACAATTCCCTTTTCCAATGAACATGTTGCAGCGGCAGTCGCTGCGGCCAAAAATGCATTTCCAAAATGGAAAGCCCTTTCCTATGAAGAACGCGCGTCATATCTTCAAAAACTGTATAAAGAAATCGAAAGCAATTTGGATTTAATTTCGGAAGTCATTTCTCGAGAAACTGGAAAGCCAGTATGGGAGGC
>CAZDSE010000027.1:2191-10371 GCA_964507905.1 uncultured bacterium
CAAGAATCTCAAGGCCTTTTGGGAAAAATCACAATTACATTGAGCGAAGGGAAATCACTCATCTCTGGAAAAGAAGTTCTGAATGCTCAGCCAGGCATATTGGGAAGATATCGTTATAAGCCCAAAGGGGTCATGGTTGTCGTCGGACCATTTAATTTTCCGGCTCATTTGCCTCATGGACATATTGTTCCAGCGCTTTATACGGGAAATACCGTCATATTCAAACCCTCAGAGCTTACTCCAACGGTGGGCCAACTGATGACCGAATTATTTCACAGAGCCCAATTTCCGGATGGGGTTTTTAATCTGGTTCAGGGCGAAAAAGAAATAGGAAGACGCCTCTGCACGGATAAAGATGTGGATGGAATCCTTTTTACCGGCTCTTATGAAGTTGGGCTTAAAATTAAAGAGCAAACTCTCTCTCACTACTGGAAAACGGTGGTTTTAGAAATGGGTGGGAAAAATGCAAGTATTGTTTTGGATGATGCCCCATTTGAAAAATCCATATATGAAAATTTAAAGGGGGCCTATCTCACAACAGGCCAGAGATGTTCTGCCACGAGCCGATTAATTTTAACCGAAAAAATTGCCGATCGTTTTTTAAAGTCATTTCATGAGTTGTCTAAGAAAGTAAAAATTGGATATGCCTTTGAAAATCCCTTTATGGGACCCTTGATCAGTCAGTCGGCACTTGAAAAATATCTCAGGTTCCAGGGAATCGCACAGCGAGAAGAAACTGAGCTCATCATGCGAGGGAAACCCCTTGAACTCACACATCCTGGATATTATGTGTCTCCTTCCATTTATTTAATCAAGGATTCCAAAAAATCCAGCACTTATTTGGAAAATGAGATATTTGGTCCAAATGTCGCTGTCATCATCGTTAAAAATATTGAAGATGCCATTGAAGAGGCCAATCGATGCAGCTATGGGCTCGTAACATCGGTGTTTACAAACGAGAAAAAATCTTATGAAGCCGTTTTTCAGAATGCTAAAACGGGATCCACAGTGGGGGGTTCTTCCAAACTTCCATTTGGTGGGCAAGGAAAAAGTGGAAATCAATTTCCAACGGGTCTCTTTGCCCCACTCTACTGCACCTATCCCGTGTCTTGTCTCGAAGATTCTGAACCTGTTTCCAAAGAAGCGCTTCTCCCCGGAATGCCTGAGATCGGTTCCTCATGACAGAATCGCAGAAACGACTTTTGGGTTTGGACCTAGGCGATAAGCGCATCGGCATAGCGGTTAGCGACGAAATGGGATGGATGGCACATGCTGTGGAAACTTTAGAACGAACAACTCTTGAAAAAGATCTATTGGCCATAGACAAGTGGCTTCAGCATTATGGCATTACCAAAATCGTCGTTGGTGTCCCTCGAAGCTTATCTGGGAAAATCACACCCCAAACACAAAAAGTGTTGGATTTAATCCAAATTTTTAAACAAAAGTGGACCATTCCAATTGAAGAATGGGACGAGTGGTTTTCTACCAAGGAAGCCGAACGGCCTTTATTAGAAGCAGACATGAGCCGAAAAAAAAGAAAAGGCGTAATTGACAAATTGGCTGCGGTTATCATCCTTCAAGGATATTTGGATTGTCACAAATGAAAAAATTACTTTGGATTGGCATTTCAACTCTTTTGGTTATCGCTATTTTTTTATTTACAGAAGTTTATCTTTTTTTAAATTCGACCCCATCATTTGAAAGATCCGAACAGATTGTGAGCATTCCCGCAGGAACTCCATTTCGAAAAATTGCCAAAGAATTAAAATTAAAAGGGGTTATCACCAATGAGTTTAAATTTTATATTCTTTCTAGATATAAAGGGAATCTCACCAAAATCAAAGCTGGGGAATATTTACTTTATACCAATCTAAAACCTTTAGAAGTCTTAGACATCATGGTCAGCGGAAGGACCTACTTGTATCGAGTCACAATTCCAGAAGGATACAATATGGTTGAAGTTTCTAAAATTGTTTCCGCACTCGGGCTTGTTACAGAAGAAGATTTTTTAAAAAAAGCCGTGGATCCCATTTTAATCAATCATCTTCAGATTCGTGGGGTTTCTGTCGAAGGGTATCTATTTCCAGAAACATATTATTTTTCAAAGCCAGTAACTTCAGAAAAAATAATTGAAACCATGGTCAAACGTTTTAAAGAAAATTATACGGATGCTATTTCTTTTAAAGCTCAAAAACTGGGATTGTCCCAGCTTAAAGTGGTCACATTGGCATCTATTATTGAAAAAGAAACAGGAATTCCCGAAGAACGACGCCTCATTTCTTCGGTCTTCCAAAATCGATTGCGTCTGGGGATGAAACTACAAAGTGATCCAACCGTCATTTATGGAATTTTTAAAAGTTTCTCTGGAAACCTCACCAAAAAAGATCTTCAAACGTCCACTCCATTTAATACATATACGCATTTGGGTCTTCCTCTGGGCCCCATTGCCAATCCCGGAAGGGAATCTTTAGACGCCGCCGTCTCTCCTGCGCCATCCAATTACATATTCTTTGTCTCAAAAAATGACGGATCTCACGTCTTTACGACAAATTATAAGGATCACCTAAAAGCGGTCAATCAATATCAGAGAAAGTAAGGATTAATAACCACTGTACTGCGTTAACTTCTTTTGCGCACGATGGTAGTAGGGGTGATCTGGGGTCACCAAAGATATAATTTCGGTCCATTTTTCCTTGGCAGCCTCAATATCAGGCATGGATTCAAACACATGGGCCTTGGAATAGAGACTTTGGGCATGCTTATTTAATAATTCATCCACTTCTTCTTTCTTTTTTAGGGCTTCTGCATGTGTTGGGAAAATTTTAATGAGCGCTTCCACCTTTTCTTTGGATTCACGATATTTCTGTGCATCAAATAAGGTTTGAGCTTCTGTCCATAGCACGCTCACTTTGTCTTTAAACTCTTGCGCACACAACACCATGGGCTCCACAATCGGTTGAATGTCTAGCTCATGACGTTTGGCCAAATTTAACGCTGTCTTATACTCTTCAATGGCCATGAGATACTGACCTTGTTTGGCCAATTCTTGAGCCTTGGCCAAGGTTTGATTCATTTTTTGATAAATTTCTAAAGTTGTTGCAAAAGTTATTGATGGATGAGCTTCTTTGGGATTCTTTACAAAATCTCTTCGATCTTGTCTTAATTGTTCGACATTGGAAATTCCCACCTTTGCTTCATCATTATTCGCATCAACAAGTAAAGCGTCCTGATATGCAATAATGGCCAGATCCCATTCCCTATGATCAATATGTCCCCGTGCTGTTGAAAAATAATCTTTTAATTGTTCTCTTTTTACATTTTCCTTCTCAATTTCTACTGTTTTCTCCTTATAGAATGTCTTTATTTCACTGGCTTCATTAATGGCCCTATCGAGAGCTTCTACTTTGTCTGACGATGGAAACAATTCCTTGGCTCTATTCACAAAGTGATGTGCTTTTTCATAATCTCCTGCCCCGTAGGAATCAACGGCAACGCCAAAATAGATTTGTGCACGTGTTTCAGACCAAGCATCTGACATCGTTTCACTTTTTCCGATCGTCATCGGTGCCCTGTTGGTATCTTTCTTAAATGGATGGGTGGCAGAATAATAGATCAAAGCCAATGACAAGGAAACCACCGCAGTTAAAAGTACCGCCTTTAATATTTTAAAAATGGCCCAATGCTTGGATTTACTGTTCTTATGCTTGGAAGGAACAATTTTGGGATAGTTAAACTCAAAACTCAAATCGCCGATTTCAATAAGATCTTTGGGGGATATCTTCTTTTCTCTGACTCTCTCCCCATTGACCTTAATCCCATTGGTACTGTTTAAATCCTTAATATAGAAGTTTTTTCCATCGTGATAAATCTGGGCATGATGCCGTGAAATCTTGGGGTCATCTAAATAAATATCCGCAGATTCTTGTCGCCCCAAAATAATGGGGCGCCTGACAGGATATAGTTTCTGGAGTTTTAAATGATCTGGGGATTTTACCAAGATCAAATGGGCGGTTTGAATTTTTTGTTTGGAATAATCTTCAAGTTTAACCAACGGCACAGTACGCGTCGTGGTCAATTCATCATGATATATCGACATCTAAATCATCCTCCACAGTTATAAAACCAACATCAAGTAGCAGAGTGAGCTTCGTCCTTTATATGGTTATATTAGTGCAATGGTCGTGCCATTTAGGATTTTAAAAATATGCAATAATATCAATATGATATGACAATATTGGGAAGATTAAAAAAGTGAATAAGTTTGACAAAATTTTAGACAGAACTGAGAATATAAAGCTAAGTAACTGATTTTATTTATGAATTAATTTATGTTTGGAAATGAAACAGTCGTCTAAAAACTGGGTGCTCAATTTTTCATCATAGTACCTGGCACCTTTGGCACTGACACCCTTGAAAAGGGTGTCAGTTACCATCGGATGACAACTTAAAAGAAATTCTTTGTTCCCCAGAAGAAGTAGTGAACAATAGCAGCACCAATGGCTATTATTCCCAGAGGAACTTGATAAGGCGTAATAATCTGGTTAATTTGGTTCAAAAACTCTGGTTTTGGCTTCATGTAGGTCATGGCCAACATGAATCCCAAAACAATTGCGATCACCGCGGGAATCAAATCCCCTGTGAACGCTTCAGTTCCCAGTGGATAGAAAAAAGCCAGGATTCCACCGATAAAGCAGAATATCCCGACCAGGATCTGAATAAAACCCAGTTTTTGCAAAAGAGTATTCAAATTGTAGTTATTTTTTGCAAACCAGGTCAAAAATGCAAAGCATCCTCCCACCAAAATGCCGTAAGTCAAAGCCCAATGCGCGATTTGGTAATACATGTTTATCCTCCTTTTTTGGATACTGCTTCAATCCGGCATATAAATGCCTCATTTATATACAACAATGTTTATTGTACGGGATTTAAAAACTGAAAGTCAATTAAATGCATCTGGATTCTCGTACCATTGGCATAATCCTTGCAATTTCAATATATTAGAAGGTTAAACGAAGGAAAATAAATTGAAAATAGCATTACCCCTGATTGCAATTATATTGGGATTGCTGAATATCTTCGCAGGGTTAAAACATACGAAGATTATTAAGTGATTCTTTTTTAATCAATTTTTAAGCTGATTAAGTTGTATCAATCCGCCCAAAAGATTAACACCGTTTCATGATTATTTAATCTGTAATTCCTGTAATTCCCGTAATTCACCAACAAGATCATATGAAAAAGCTTTTTTAATTTCGACCGGATATATTTTACCCACCACACAATTCTCATCTGGATTTGCCTTTACAAACACATTTCCATCGATCTCTGGCGCTTGGCCATAATTCCGGCCTTTAAACATCTTCTTTTTTGAATCCCAGCTTTCAATTAAAATATCCCAAGTTTTTCCCAAAGACTCCTTATGCTTCTTCAGGGATATTTCGCTTTGAAGCATCATGAGTTTTTCTTTGCGCTGAACCTTCACCTTTTGGGACAGCTGCTTGGGCAAGGTAGAAGCCACTGTGTCTTCTTCTTGTGAATAGGTAAATACCCCCACCCGATCAAATTCCATCTCTTTTACAAAATCATAGAGAGTTTTAAATTGCGCATCGGATTCTCCAGGATATCCCGCAATAAAAGACGTTCGAAATATCAAATTTGGAATTTCAGATCTGAGCCGAGTAATCAAATTAACAATCTTCTTACGATTCACCCCCCGCTTCATGTCCTTCAGCATGTCATCATCGATATGCTGAAGTGGCATATCGATATATTTACAAATTTTTTCTTCCTCTTTCATTAAATGAATAAATTCATCTGAAATTCGATCCGGATAACAATACAAAAGTCGGATCCACTTTAACCCATCAATCTTTACGAGTTCTTTCATCAAGTTCTCCAAACTGGTCTGTTGATCTCGTAAGTCGACACCATATGACGTTAGATCTTGTCCGATGAGATTTAGTTCAATTACTCCAGAATCCACAAGCACTTTGGCTTCTTGAACCAAATTCTCAATGGTTTGGCTTTTTTGCTTTCCCCTAATTTTTGGAATAATACAAAATGCGCATTTGCGATTGCACCCCTCTGTCAATTTCAAATACGCCGTATAAAACGGCATCGAATTAATCCGAGGAGCCTCATATGAATGAATGTAGGACGGGATGGAATAATTTCCCCGCGCTTCCGACTCCACAATGGACGCGATTTTATAATACTCACCAGTTCCAATGAAGTGATCTACTTCTGGAAATAAACCTTCAACATCTTTTTGATACCGTTGAGCCAAGCACCCGGCGACCACCAGTTTTTTTAAAGATCCTTCGATTTTAAGCTTCGACATATCCAAAATTGTAGAAATAGATTCTTTTTTGGCATCCTCGATAAATGAGCAGCTATTGACGACTATCAGCTCAGCTTCTTTTGGATCTGGTGTAAATTCATAGTGATTCTGAAGTAAAGACCCGAACATCACTTCTGAATCTACCCTGTTTTTGGGGCATCCCAATGTCACAAAATGGAATTTCACGGATTAGTCTCTTTTCATGTTCACGAAATCCATATGGATTCCATGATCACTTTTTTGGAGGCGTTGAATGATGGATTGCAAATCATCAATTTGTTTTCCAGTGACGCGCAATTGATCGCCTTGAATTTGGCACTGAATCTTAAGCTTTGTGTCTTTGATTTCCTTTGCGATGGCTTTGGCTTTTTCGCTTGGAATTCCTTGCTGGACCTTTAAAACCTGTTTCATTTTGCTCATCATGGTGGGCTCAGGTGTCCCATATTCAAATGCTTTTAAAGAAATTCCCCGACGAACCAGTTTTGACTGAAGCACATCCAATACTTGTTTTAAAACAAATTCATTGGAACAAATGAGAACAACTTCCTTGGCCTCAACCAAATTAATTTCTGATCCCGAATCTTTCAAATCATACCGCTGGGCTATTTCTTTCCGGGCTTGGTTTAAGGCATTGTCCAGCTCTTGTTTGTCGATTTTACAGACGATATCAAATGACGGCATAGAATGAGTCTTTTAGCACAAGTTGGGGACCAGAACAAGGGGGACCAACCTACTCCCTCTCCGCTACGAGCACTTCCCTCGGCTTTGCGCCATCGGCGGGGCCGACGATGCCGTCGGCTTCCATTTGTTCGATCATGCGGGCAGCGCGGTTGTAGCCAATCCGAAGGCGCCGTTGGATCATAGAAATCGAAGCATAGCGACATTTGGACACCAAATCCACCGCTTCTTGATAAAGTGCGTCGTCTTCCTCATCGAATTCAAAATCTGTTTCATCAAATTTTTGATCGAGAATATCTTCTTTGTAATTGGGCTTTCCTTGATCTTTTAAAAATTGGGCCAATTGTTTGATCTCAGCATCCGACACATAGGCCCCGTGAATTCGAAGCACTTTTGCTGTCCCCGGAGGTAAAAAAAGCATATCCCCACTGCCCAGTAACTTCTCCGCTCCGGAACAATCCAAAATGGTTCTGGAATCTATCTTGGAGGACACTTGAAATGAAATCCGGGCTGGAAAGTTGGCCTTAATGAGACCCGTCAAAACATCCACAGAGGGTCTTTGGGTCGCAACCAACAGATGAATGCCTGAAGCTCTGGCCATTTGGGCCAGTCTTGCAATCGAAAGCTCGACATCTTTCGATGCCACCATCATTAAATCCGCCAACTCGTCAATAATGATGATGATATAGGGAAGTTTACCTGGAACTTCAATCGGCGCTCCCACATCCTCTTCCCCTTGTTTCAACATCGCTTGCAAGTCGGACCGAGGCGTTTCTTCAATTTTCTTATTGTACCCATCAATGTTTCTCACTCCGAATTTTGTCATGATCAGATATCTACGATCCATTTCCTCAACGGCCCACTTTAAACCCAGAGCTGCTTTTTTTGGATCTGTCACCACGGGCAACAATAAATGAGGAATCTGATCATACACAGATAGTTCTAGCATTTTTGGATCAATCATTAAGAATCTCAGTTGATCCGGCGTAAATCGGAAAAGAAGACTACAAATAATGGAATTAATAAAAACAGATTTTCCAGAGCCCGTAGCACCCGCCACCAACAAATGCGGCATGCGCGCTAAGTCGGCTATTAATGGATCACCCGAAATTATTTTTCCCAATGCCAAAGCCAACCGATACTTTAAATTTTTAAATTCATT
>CAZDSE010000027.1:10381-11675 GCA_964507905.1 uncultured bacterium
TCCAAAAGAATTTCTTTAATGGCGACGATTTGTCTTCGATCATTGGGAAGTTCTATGCCCACCACAGACTTTCCTGGGATGGGAGCCACAATCCGAACAGACAAGGCACTCAAGGCCAAAGACAGATCATCCGCCAAATTTACAATTTTACTGACCTTAATTCCTGGGGCGGGTTCAAATTCATAGACGGTAATGACTGGACCGGGGCGTACTTCGACCACTCGGCCATCGATATTAAAGTCTTTTAATTTTTGTTCTAAGATTCTTGAATTCTTAAGAAGTGTTTCTTTATCAATTTGAAAATTTTCTTGGCTTGGATCTTTTAAAACATCTAAGGACGGAAGTTTAAACGTGCCTTCCAGTTTCCCAACATCAACTGAAAGTTTCGGGAAAGAATCTTTTTTTTTTGGCTTTGTTGGAATCGTGGGAGCCACAATCACGGGAGCCAGATCCGGGGGAGGTGGCGGATATTCTTTCTCATCGTCAAATTCAATAGTTCCTGTTTTGACATTGCCATCGTCAAAATCATCGATCATGACGGGCACTTCATCAATTGGGGGGGCTTCCGCATATTGAGGAGGAATGGGCCTTTGGGGCAAAGGCGGCAATGATTTCGATTTTCTCTTAAATTTTGGGAATGGAATTGAAATAGACCTTAACAAAGAAAAAATGGAAAGTGGTTTCAAGAAAATGGCACTCAGAATTTTTATGAAACTTCCCAAGGAAAAGTTAATGGCCAAAACCAATGTAATCGCAATTCCCCCCAGAACCAAAATATAGGATCCCAATGTATTAAAATAGGGCAAGAGAAAGCTGGTCATTCCATGCCCCACAAGCCCGCCCGCCAAAAGTTTTTGATCCCTTAGGACGATGGTTTTTAATGAAAGTGACAAGAACGATGCGGAGAATACCAATAGCAGCATAAATCCAAACATTTTTACAAATTTCTTCTGTATCGATCCTGGGAAAAAGCAGCTGAGCATCATTAAAATTGCTGGAAATAATAGAAGAAAACTACTTAAGCCAAATGTTTGGAAGAAAAGATCTGCGGTGTATGACCCAACCAGCCCTCCCAAATTTTGAATTTCTGGATTGGTCGATACACTATTCAGTGAAGAATCCAGCGGGTGATACGATATGAGGCTAATGAGCAAAAAAGCGGAAACACATAAAAACACAATTCCCCAAATTTCCCTGCGTTTCTTATAAAACTTGCTGGGTTCATAATTTGGAATCATAATTTGATTTTTCTTAGTAGAAACGATACCTGACTTCATTATGAAGATTTTTTGTA
>CAZDSE010000028.1:0-1506 GCA_964507905.1 uncultured bacterium
AAATGACGAAGTCATCAGCATATCTCACCATCTCAACTATTCCCGTGCACTGAGGCTTTACTACTTTTTCGATCCACAGATCGAGCGCATAGTGCAGGTACACATTGGCTAAAATGGGTGATATCACGCCACCCTGAGGAGTTCCCTCTTCGGTAGCCATGAGCTTTCCTTCTTCCATGTATCCATTTTTAAGAAACCGCTTAATCAGCCGTAAGAAGTTTGAATCAGAAATCCTATGACTTAAAAACTTCATCATCCACTCATGATCAACCTGATCAAAGAACCCTTTGATGTCGGCGTCGATGATATGGTTAATGGGTTTAGTCATAATGATTTGATCCAGTTGCTTTAGGGCTTGATGAGAGCTCCGGTGAGGTCTAAATCCATATGAGACATCTAAAAAATCTACTTCAAAGATTGCTTCCAGTATTCGGGCTATTCCGCTTTGAACGATTTTATCTTCAATAGCAGGTATCCCTAGCGCACGCATCTTACCATTTGCCTTTGCGATATATGTTCTTCGCACGGGCTGTGGTTTATACGCTTGCGATTTCATTCTACCAACAAGCAATTTCAAATTCGACTCCAGACCCTTCTCATATTCCTCAACACTTACTCCATCAATTCCTGGGGCCTTTCCCTTCTTGAGCATCTTAAAACATTCACCTAAATTTCCTTCATTAAGCAAATAGGCAACATTGTTTACACGACACTTTCCATCTCCCTTCACATGTTCCGATATGAGATTTAATTTCGTTTGCATGTATTTTTCCTGACTCATGTTCAGTACCTGTTTCCTTAAATCTCTACATATTATCGCTGATCCCTTCAAGTGAGCCCCTTTGCTCGCACAGGGAGTTACCCCTGTTACTCCTTTACTACGAATCAGTCCGACTTCCTGTTACTCATCTCTGCATCCTCTCTTTTTCAGATTGTTTGCAGATTTTCTGATTTGATCCAGAAAGTAACAGGATCTCCCAAGTTCCTATAAATTCTCAGCTGACTCCATACCGCGGACTTAGACCCCGAAAGAGAGAACAGTTTCTTGCCATATTGAAATCTGCTCTTGCTGCCTTCCAGTATATGAACACTGTCGGCCTCTTTGACGTTGAAAATTACGGGGCTCAATACCTTCACTTGCGTTGCGGTCTGGCCTCTCCCTTCCTGCGGCTTCACTGGCGTTGTTAACTCCGCCCATGCGCATTGGGTTTCAGGTCGCTGGCTACGCTTTTGCCTGAGTCGGATTCTACCGACAAGAATTTATAGATTTCTCTTGGCGCACTCATGAAATTTTCTCCTTCTTAGATAATGGGAATAGTTGTACGCACAATTTATACACTTCTTTCTTCTGCCCTCCCTCTAAATACGCACATAACTTATCCCTAAATTCCCGAACCATCTGCCGCGCTTCCTTCAAGCGATCTGGATCAATGGCCATCGTGATGGCTGAAAAGTCTCTCGAGTCTATGGAATCTTCATCCAATGATTTTTGGGCCATTTCTAAAT
>CAZDSE010000028.1:1516-2710 GCA_964507905.1 uncultured bacterium
CAAGAATCCTGATAACATCCTCAATGAATCCCATCTCGGCCATCTTGTCAGCCTACACCCCATCCGTGGTTGTAAATTCTTCACCCGTCGCTCGCAAGACTCCCATTTTATCTTTCTTCATGAGCCCCAAGCGAGACAATCGCTCAAGGGCTTGATGTGCCGAGCGAGCCGGCACATGGAGACGTTTGGATATCCATTCGGCCTTATCTTTAAATCCGGTCGTTTCTGAAAGAGACAAAATGGCAAAATGATACCAGTCGGACATCACATTAAATTGATCCTGGCTGAGCTGGATATATGTTTTCACAGGTAAAGAGTTTCCACTCAGTCGCTTATTCGGGAACAAATTTAATAGAGAAAGACTTTCTTTCGGTGACAGACAAAGCCCATCGGAAATACGTCGGGCCAGCTTAACCGATATATTTCGCTTTCCATTTAAAATCTCAGAAATTGCAGATGAACTTAACCCCAATTTTCGTGAATATGATCTTAATGAAAAGGACGGATTTTTAAGTTTAAGTTCTGTGAACTTTTCTGCCAGGGTTTTTTGAATGGCCAGCTGTTCAAGCATTTTCGCCCTTATAATGGGTGTTTAAAATTTAAGCAAGTTCTAATTTGGAATGATGTGCTCCAAAATTTTGGAGCACTTGGCATCTATGATCTTCCTCTATCATCTTCCTCTTGGCACAAACAAATCCCACATCGGCTTCCACTGAGGGTAGTAATCCAAGACATAAACCGGTGGTACCCTTTGATGATGCACGGCATGTTGTGACCTCATGGCGGTCTCATAGAGTCGTTCAAAAATAAATTGAACTTCTAGAAAATTCCCTTTCATTACCCCATTTTTCTCATTTAAATAATCTGAAACAAATCCGATAAACGCTCCATGTTGATCCAGACCCAATAATTCCGGTTTTTCAGCTTTCAACAGTTTTTTTCTCAATGATGCACTGGCCGTCGCCTTCATTTCTTCCAGCATCACCCATTTTAGATCGGCCAAAAGAAGTGTGCTGTATTTTAAAATAATCCGATCCATCAGCATTACCAAAAACACCGATTCATACGGTCGTTCGTCTGCAGCCAATGTATTTCGATCTTTAATGAGATGCCGCTTCATCATTTCAAATTCATTTCGAATCAATAAAAAATGCTTGATCTGAAGAGTCGCCATCTCCACATCGGTTTGCCATT
>CAZDSE010000028.1:2720-3088 GCA_964507905.1 uncultured bacterium
CATAATCCAAATCAAAATCATTTTTGATGCTCTCTTTCCGATACAAGTGCCCTTCCGAATCTGAATACATGCGAATATCAAAGATTCTATTTTTAAGTTCTAAGGCTCGATTAAAATACGCATTATAATAGGATTCTGCTATGGATCCCTCTGGGGGTCCCTCCTGCCCCTCTTGAAACTTTCGGGACCATTCTTCATATTGATCTAAAGGAAGACTCAATTGACTTGGCCATTCGGGAAGTTCAATAAGCGCGGTATTGAGCCCCGATCTCAATTCCAAAATTGCTTGCTGGACATCAATCACATCTCGGGCCGTATTGGAGTCATCTAACAGTATTTTTTTCAGAGCTGAAAATTCTTTGGCATAG
>CAZDSE010000028.1:3098-11660 GCA_964507905.1 uncultured bacterium
CGATTGTTAACCTTGTTCCACAAAATTTCCATGCCTTTCAAATGGCTTAAATATGCCAACACAGAAAGTTTTAAGAGAGAACCTTTTGCATGACCGGTCAACACTTCTGCATTCAAAACCTCTTTCCATTGTTGCTCTATGGCCGATAACTGGTCTATTGACAATGAGACATCCACTTTTTCACCTAGGGATCGAACATTTTGGGCAGCTTTAATAAAAACTTCATCTTTTTCATGAACGAGTGCTTTTCCGTCTAAGTGACTTAATTTCAAGGTAAAATCTCTGATACACCCATTGCCCAAGTATGGCAGCGATGGATCGTCACATGCCACACCTGTGAATAAAGCCAACAAAATTAATATTTTATAACCCTTGGTCATGAAATTTTCTTCGATCCTCTTCTTTGGTTCGATCTTCATTGGATCCCTTAAATTCTTTCAGCCAATGAATTTTATTTTTGGGAAGTCGTTTTTCAATGACCTGCCACCAGTCGGTGATAATGGAAAATGAAAGTTTTTTATAAAATGGCAGCGCTTTTAACTCAATTTCATTTCCAAAATTTAATTTTTTATCCGCCGCATTGACTTTGTCGTCCGAAGGATAAAAGAATGAGAGATATTCCTTGGGCTTAAACTCACCCCGTAAATGCTTTCTAAATTCATGCCCCAAATCAAATGTTTCATCATTATTATTGGTATATTTAAAGGCCGAGTTAAAGGGCTCATTTCCGACGATTCTTTCGTTAAACACTTGGGCCGATAAATTTCCCAGATACACATCACGATACCGTCCCAGCCTTGAATCTTTTAGCCATTGATCTAAAACTTCTTGAGTGACATCTCCATTTTGAGCCATCCACTCTCTCATTTCTTTGACCAAGGATTGAAAATCCGTGTAGGGAGAATAAATAACGACATTTTTTAGGGCAACTGCAGATGATTCAATCATGGCCAGCAATTCTGGAGATGCTTGCGATATTGTCTTTAAACCACTTAAAAATCGGTATAGATCGACATCATAATCGGCACTATCGGACCACAGCGGATTAAAGATTTTACTTTCGGCATGTAACCTTTCCAAATCTTTTGAATTGATTCCACCACTTTCTCCCAAAGCAATGACAGAAGCCGACAGACCTTTCACAGATTGAACCAGGGATTCAATCTGTGAAAGGTCTGTCAATATATAATTCGTCTGATCTGGTTTTCGTCCTATAAAATTGGTTTGCGCAATGTCTTTGGCCAACATCACCGTATCTAATGAATTATTTGTAAATAGCGGTGATAATTCAATCGCGCTCTCTAAGGATGCATCTCCCGCCAGTACATAATTCGAAAAATCCCTTGTCTCATATAAATACTCCAGATTGTTCATGAGACATGTGTAATACCAAATCAAATCCACTTTTCTTTTTTCTTCGGGTAGAGAAAGAAACGCATCTTTCAATTCAAATACGGTAATATTGTCTTCGGGTTTATTGCCTTGATCATATCCAAAGCTCACGGGTTCAATCATGGCCATCAAAAGTTTTTGAAGTGGATCCACATCCATCCACGAAATCTCATCATATTCTTTCCCCCCTTTGGGGAACCAACTCGATCCATGACCCGCAAATAAAATAATTCTTTGTTGTCCTTCAAACTGAGTGAAAAACTGTAGCGCCTCTTTTAAAAAACTCCCATCTCCAAAATTCTTTTCGTCTGTATATCGCTCTGATAGATCTGATTTAAATACCCCATCCACATAGACTTCCCGAACTGGTGTTTTGGATTTGTCTATGTCTTCAAAGAAGGGGTCAAAGTAAATAACCGTTGTGATATTTTCAGCATTCGGATTTGTCTCTTTATTGGCGAGTCGTCTCAATTCACCGACCGCATTCACATCCACACTCAACCCTTGCGCCTCTGCACTCCAATAGACAAATACAGCACGCTGGGTGGCTGAATACGCCAATGAAGTGATGAGAAAAAAGAAAAAATGAAAAACAAATATCCTAAAAAACATGAGTTGATCTTATACACCAAAATAGTAATAATTTCAATTAGTAGTAATATATAATTTATGTATTCGTTTAGAAATTACTTATGGATAGGAGTCCCAAAAATCTCAAAACTGAGCGTACTCTCAGTACTTCTCAAATCCTGTATCGAAAAGGTCCCATACTGATAATAATCTTGCTCAATCACTCCAGTCACTTTATCAATCGAAGAGGTGTAGCTTCCATACAGTTTAATTCGAGCCGTAAGATCGGTGGTCAACACAGGAACCCCGTTCACGAGTTTCGAAATTCTGGTATCCGCTCCTCCCTGATTATTGACAGCATATGAAGGAATATATCCTTCAAAAGCACCCTCAGGATAAAACGCCAATACCAATGGCGCAGTCGGATTCGTTAAGCCAATGCTAAACGGATATGCCACCCCATTTGTGATCGTCGCGTTCAGGGCAGGTAAACTTCCAGTCGCCACAGTAAAAAACACATGATCTTGAATGGGAGAAGGAAGAGGATTCATATGTACAGCTCCCAAAGAATAAGAATTTTGGGTATTTAAAAGTGCCAATCGTCGAAAACTCACTTTTTGAGGACCATCTCTCAATGGATAATCATGACCATAATGAAACTCAATGGGAAGTGCCGCTACGGAGAGTCTCTCCCGAAGTGCGGTTCCTGTCACTTCGACCACACGGGCATGTCCCCACTGATGCCGTTCGGGATAATCTGTATGATTGCCCTTCTCATGATGGTACCAATGCTCGACTTCCAATTGATTTAATTTAATCCCCGAATACACAGAACCAACATTCGGTGAAAAATTTTGATCCATGGCATTGAGCATCGCATATAATTTTAAAGCATAAAATCCAGTGGATGGATAAAAATGTTCCCTCTTCGTTTTCTTAGAACATCCCACAAATGGGATCAAACTTGCCATCACCAAAATTAGAATAAATCTTTTCATATGCCATCCACCGTCATCCAATGAACCAACCGATCTTGGATAACCCCTACATAAAAATTAATTTTAATATCACTTAATGAAACACTACTGGGAATAAAATCCACCGCATCTGACATCACTCCTCCCAGAGAAATTTCTTTTTTCAAAATAATATAATGATCGGGTCCTTTCACCGACTTAAAACCTGAAGTACTGGTCATCATATCCACCAGTTTCCCCACGCCATTCAATAAGACAACGTCAGGAATATGGAGTCGTTTTGCAGTCCCAATCACATCTTCCAATGCTTCATAGAGATCGTCTTGAGATTTTAAATTTTCTGGCATGAGATCCCATGAAATTTTCCCATCAAAAAAAGACACAATGGATTGAACGGCTCGCGCAATCGAAGAAGGTGTCGTTTCAATGATGACTTGGTCTAAGTCTTGTTTTAAAAACTTGAGCTTCTCATTGTCGATTTTTATTTGTGCAATAAGATCTGTTTCTGTTCGAACAATGCTGGAATCTTTTGTGAAATTTTCTTTAAGATAAGACCTTAAATCCTTTTCATCTCCAGAAACCACACGATCCAAACTCAACTTGTGATCTAAGGATACGATCTCGGTCACAAAAGTCATCAGAGATGGATTTCCTTGAACACGGATTGTTTCATCTCTAACCGTATCGAAACCATAATAAACTTTTGGCGATATCTTTCTCTCACCCTTCTGAATGGCAACCTCCATGGATCGAACAATAGACGCAGAATCCACCTTTTCAAGACTTGAGAAATCCCGTAGTTTTGTCTCAGTACGTAAAACAGAGCTCACAATCTGCCGAACCAAGCGTTCTTGTAGGACCTGACGATGACCATTCCCATTAAAAGAAAACTCAGAGATCGGCTTTACACTATCATTTAAATAAAAGGTTACTTTATGATGATTGGCATTCACCCAGACAGCTACTTTTGAAGACTCATTTAAATCATAAATGGCCAGCTGTGAGGAAATCAGCATTTTAGAAATTTCTTTTTGAAATCGTTCCGCATCATTATCCAGCGTTCCTGAAAAAGTTTGATGACTTCCTTTCCATATATATAAGGGAAAAGAAGAAGCGTTTCGAAATGTCCCAATCTGAACCGCATATCGCATGAGTTCGAACTCTTCGGCTCCGATTTTTTTGGGTTCTTGAACCTGAATATGCCTTAAATTTTTAAATTCTGGAAGCTGCTCTCCTGCAATACTGACAGAATCAAATGCAGGCTCAATCGATACAATTTGAAAATTTTTATCTGCGATAAGCGCACTCGAACTCACAATTAAACTAAGTGCAAAAATAAAAACTCGATACAACATCTATAGGCTGGCTATATATCAACACCATTTTATGATTGTCAATTCACAATTTCGCCCAATTTGACTTTAAATCCTTTCTCATTTACTTTCTGACACATGAAAGCTGTATTTCTCGATCGAGATGGAACGTTAAACGTCGAAGATCCAAATTATCTAACCGATATAAATAAACTGGAAATTTTTGAAGAATCCTACAAAGCCGTTCAGTTATTAAATGAGCATGGATTTAAAGCGATCGTCATTACCAATCAAGCCTGTGTCCGAAAAGGCCTTTTAGAAGAAAAAGAACTTCAGCGAATTAATGAAAAATTAAAACGTTCGTTAGAAAGCCGAAATGCCAAATTGGATTCTATTTATTATTGTCCCCATCACCCAGACGATCAATGCCTGTGCCGAAAACCAAAAACCGGCATGATCGACCAAGCGGTGAAGGACCATGGAGTAAATCCAAAAAAATCATTTGTCATCGGTGACCGTATCTTTGATATGGGCGCTGGTCGAGCGGCAGGCTGTCGTACCATCTTGGTTCTCACCGGAGCCGGTCGTCAGACACTTGAGAAAGTCACTCGCACTGACTTAGAACCTGACTACGTCGCAGAGCATGTGCTGGATGCAGTTCGGTGGGTGATTCAAAATGACATCTTATCCACAAATCCATAAGACTTGGGTTCTTTGCCCAAGTGGTAGAATAAGAAAGAAGGCAAAAAGCGTTTGAGTTCTTCGCCCAATTTGGAATTGGGTTTCAAGTCTTTCTTTTCTAAGATCATATCGGATAAATACAAGATGACTTCTTTGGATATATGTCGATGATGAGATTCAGGATGACAGGTGGAACATAAAATCCCCCCCATCTCGTCAGAAAATAGAATAGAATCCTTTAAAGACTGAAGCTCCGTCTTACATTTTACACAATGCTGCAACTCTGGCCCATAGCCGATCTTGGGCAAAAGTCTGGCTTCGAAAAGCCGGCATAACAATTCTTCATGTTTTGATTTTTCCAATGCATTTAAAAATGAAATGAGAAAATGAAACAAATGCGGAGCCGGTTCGTCATCACGCATCACTTCACTCAAAAGTTCCACAAAATAACTGGCATATGCAATTTTTGAAAGACTCTGTTTTAGTTTTAAAAAAGACTTTTGGATCGACACTTCTTGTAGAATCGCCAATGACGAATGTGGTTTGGTCGTATATGATATAGAAATAAATGTCAGCAATTCTAACCCAGCCCCAAATCGCCGATGACTGCTTTTGGCCCGGGGTGCTATGGCGGTGAGCTTTCCGTGATCCGATGTTAAAAGAGTGACTCGCTTATCATACTCTCGGTGGGGCTTGACCTGACATACTACCGCGTGCGTTTTATGATGTTCCATGGACTGAAGTGGCCAAGATCAGATAAATAATAATTCCCAAAATGTCTACGACTGCCGTCACAAACGGTCCGGTCGACAATGCGGGATCCATTTTAAATTTCTCAAAAAAGATGGGTAAAAAAGATCCAATCACCGCTGCAAATGTCATGGATAAAATCAAGGCGCCTCCCACCACAAGACCCAAATGAGGGAATGATCCGCCATATTGAAACTCTGCAAACGTTCCCACAATTATTCCATAGATACAGCCAAATAAGAGCCCGATCTTAAGTTCCTTCCACAACGGTGGTCCCACTTTGTCCAACTGAATTCTTCCTGTCGCCAATCCACTCATCACAATCGATGATGCTTGAATCGCGATATTTCCATTCATTCCCATTAAGAGTGGAATAAAAAATGCAAGCGCAATGGTCGATTGAAATGTCGATTGAAAATATCCCATCACATGAAATGCAACCAACCCACCCAATAGACTCACCAAAAGCCAAGGAAGTCTCGATCGTGCAGATCGAAAACTGGATTTCTCCAACGCTTCCATATCGCCCGCTCCCCCCATCCTCAACATGTCTTCCGTCGCTTCTTCTCGAATGACGTCCACAATATCATCCACGGTGACAATCCCCACAAGCTTATCTGATTCATCAACCACTGGAAGTGCCAGCAAATTGTATCGCGCCACCATTTTGGCGACTTCTTCTTGGTCCGCATCTGTACGAACCTTAATGACATCTGTAATCATCATTTCTGAAATTTTGGTTTCGGGTTTGGTCTGTAATAATTTTCTTAAAGACAAGCACCCAACCAAATGTCCCACTTCATTCACCACATACACGTAAAAAAGATGATCCAGCTCCACTTCCGTTTGAAATTTTCGAATGGTTTCTGAAACAGTCAAACCATCGGGAAGCGCACAATATTCTGTTGTCATGATTCCACCCGCTGTGTCTGCAGGATACTTTAAGAGTTCTTCAATGACTTCAGAGCCGACCGGCTCCATCAGTTTTAAAAGCTCTGCCGAAACATCTTCGGGCAAATATCTTAAGAGGCTCGTTACCGCATCCGATGGCATTTTATGTAAAATATCGACGATCTGGTGGTTATCCATGTTTTCCAAGAGAACAACACACTCTGGATCTTCCAAGTCTCTTAAGATTTCAGCCTTCTTATCTCGGCTCGCCAAATTAAAAATCATTCGCTTGTCCGAATCCACATCAAAAGTTCGAATCACTTGTGTCAGATCTCCGGCATGTGTTTTTTCAATGACTTTTTCTAGATTTTTTTGCGCTCCACGATGAAGAAGTCTTAAAATGGTGTCATGAAACAGTTGAATATTTCGATTGTTCATGGGGTCACCCGATCTCGCACCACAACCTCTTCGGGCACTTTTTCTTTATGAAGGATATAGACACACAGCCCAACCAAGGCCCAACTGATAATCACCATTTGAACCAAGGTCACCATGTCGGCTCCGACGGTCAATGGTTTTCCATGGGCCCACTCAAATAATTTTAAAAACACCCCTTGGCCCACTCCCAAACCTGCCGGAGAAATCGGTAGCGACATGGCAAACATGCCCAGAGGAATCAAAAAGAAATATTGAATCAACGGCAACTTTTCGGATCCCAATGCTTCGACAGCCAAATAATACAACAAAATGTTTGCCAAAAAATTAAAGATGGTTAGCAAACTCGCCCACCCTATAATTTTGGGATGGTTCCGGTATGACCCAAACGATTGCGCCATGTTGGTTAAAAACGATGGGATCCATTTAAATATATGAAATTCTTTTTTCACAAAATAAAGGACAAGGAAAATAGCTGCAATTCCTCCGCCAATTAAGACCATCTGCCCCAAAATCTTAATTTAAAATGACAGCCACAAACGTAATGCCAGTCAATACAATGAGCCCAATAAATCGATCCATAACGACTGACATTGCAGCTCCCATTTTATTTTTTTGATGCCGCGAGATGTAATACGCTTTCACGACATCGCCACTCACAGACCCTGGGATGACCACATTAAAAAAGTGGCCAATAAAAACAAGCTTCAAGGCTCTCTTAAACGAAATATAAATTTTTTGTGTTTTTAATAAAAGCTGCCAACGCCAGGTGGTCACCACCAACGTCACCAAATCCAGCGCAATCAGCGCCAAAATCAATGGAGATGATACAAACGTATGAAGAATTTTTGAGATATCAATTTTTCCAGAGTAAATAAGGGCGGTAACAATGCCAATTCCAAGGCTGGCCTTAAGGAAAATGAGTATAAAATCTTTGATCTTTTTTTTAATCATACCTTTTTTAACTATAAGAAATAATTGCTATTTTTAGTTTCTACAGTTTCTGACTTTTAAGTCAATTAAAAGTTGACACTCTGAAGTTTCCTATGGTCTAACAAAATTAATTATGGATATTTCAGTTTTGGGCACAGGGTATGTGGGGCTGGTCGCAGGAACCTGTTTTGCAGAAAGTGGAAATGACGTCTATTGCGTGGACATTGACGAAGGCAAAATTCGAAACTTAACGCGTGGAATAGTTCCATTCTACGAACCAGGCCTGGAAGAACTCATTAAGCGAAACACCAAAAATAAACGTTTAAAATTTACCACGAATAGTAAGCTTGCCATTGAAAACTCTAAAATCATTTTTATTGCGGTGGGCACTCCACAAGGAGAAGACGGCTCGTCAGATTTAAAATATGTTTTAAATGCTGCGCGCTCCATTGCTCAATTCATGAATGAACGAAAAATTGTTGTTTTAAAAAGTACCGTGCCAGTCGGCACACATCAAAAAGTGGCAGAGGTTCTTAAGAAAGAAGCTCCCCATCCCTTTGATGTCATCTCAAATCCTGAATTTTTAAAAGAAGGCTGTGCTGTGGAGGACTTTTTAAAAC
>CAZDSE010000029.1:0-3409 GCA_964507905.1 uncultured bacterium
AGGCGTCTTACCTCGGGAGTGAACAACGCACGAATTTGGTGAACGTCCTTGCCACGCAAAAAGTATTGCTTTGAAAACACATCATCTGTGGGGAAATCAATATCATCATATCCAATCCATGATCCCACTTTATCAATCCATCCCTCTTTTCTGAGTTCAAAACTGGGAAGTATATTCTCAATATCTAAAAAAAATACGGTCTGATGATATTGCCGCTTATGTTTTCCACTTCCCGCCGTATAATGATAATCAAAAAGTAAAATATCAAAATTTCCAGCCTTGCCAAAAACATTGGTGGAAAATGACCCTCCATAGCCCTTGCGAAATAAGCCAAATTCTGTGATCATGGGCACTTGATCATCCGACAAGCGCTCGCTTGAAACCCATCCCCGGTCTTGAGCAAACTTTCGCAATGCAGCATTTCTTTTTTTAGTCAAAAATCTTTGATAGAAAATGATAACGATAATAAGAACAATGACCAATATATACATTATATAAGATTCCATAATTAAATCTGCCTACTTTTATACCATCTCAGAGATGGTATAAAAGTAGGCATTAGGATTTAAAATACGCAATTATTCTTCTACTGTACAATCGTAAAATGAGCTGTCACCCACTTTGGCGACCACTCGACCTGTATTTTTACTCTCTCTCATCTCATTCTCAGCATCGGTCACTTCTTCAATCCAGCCAATGGTATTCCCGCCATCATCTGAATCTCGAAATGTGGTATTCAAATGAAATACCCGTTTGGTCTCCTTATCTTGAATGACATCCACTGAGTAGATGACGGGACGAAGATCTGAAGGTCTTACTTTTTTACTGCCCAAATTGATTCGAGGAATTTTAAATGTTCGAATCACATCTTCCTCAATACTAAAACGAGACAGCTGACCCAATTCTTCCAAATCCTCTCCAAAAATACATTTGGGGGCTGCCCCGACTTGAATATTTAAAAACAAACCACATGCGATTATAAATAGCATTTTTTTCATCATATCCCTCCTTTCAAAAGGTCTTATATGATTAATGTCGTATTTTTAACCTGTCAAATGGTAACAGATGACGTAGATTACTGATTCCGATATTTATAATAAAACACGTAGGTGGTCATTCCATAACTTAAGAGAATGGTCCACAGAAGAAGCTGAATAAATACGTTCCAAATAAAAAACTGCACGGCCAAAAATAACCCCACCAAAACCATCGTAAAAATCCCCATCTCTACTTCATGCCCCTGCATCAAGCGCTCACTTTTTTGAAGAACCTGATCGGAAGATAAACCCTCTGTAAATTCAAACACACACAGAGGATATATCAATGCAAAATCAAACAATGCTTTTATTCCCGGATAAACTCCCTTTACCGTGCCGATCGCCACGCGCTGAACGGCCAAAGCAAAAGATTTCAGTATCAGCCCAAATCTTCTTTTTTCTTCACCCAGCACCTCAAATCCAAACAATAACTCTTTTTGGTTCCAGTGCTGATGCAGGCAGAGCAGCAATATGAATGCCACTCCCAATCCCAGGATCGTAAGCACGATGCCATACACAATATATATGAAGGGCCAAACGACGGCCATGAGCCACCCCGTATCTCGGAGAATATACGTTGCGGGACCAAAAATAAAAATCTTAATAATGAGACTCGATATCGCAAAGACAATGATGAGACACAAACTCATTAGGATCAGCCATACCCCATCTCGACTCGCCATAAAACGAAACGAATCTTTGAGTACAGCCCCAGGGAAGATACTCTTCACATGATTATGATAAGGAATTTCAGTGACTTAAAGCAAGGGAAATGAGACTAACCCCACCAGCGCGCATTCGAAGTGATATATAAAAACCAAAGCAATGCCAAAGACCCTCCCAACAATGGAAGACTGGCATCCATGATGGATCCATAAAATCCGATCACTCCTGCCAAAAGCAGAACTGAAAAAATGGCACCTTTGGTCACCTCCCACCATTCTGGATCTTGATAATTTCTGGATCTCAAATCATTGGCCAAATTGGAAAAAGTCTTTTTAAAACCATATTGTGCAATGGACTGGGTGAGTTGATCTTGAAATTTATCTAGATTTTGTTCCAAAGTAAACGTCATCACATTTGATAAAATTTCTCGCTCACTTTTGGACATATCACTTAAGAGCTCCGCTACTTCTTCCTCTGTGGAAGAAATCTCCTCTTTCATGGTCGTAAGAAGTTCTTGTATATTTTTTTCTGATAACAAAGAAATATTTTTATCCAATGTGAGCCGGACACTTTTTCGGTTTTGCTCACATGTTTTCTTCAACTCTTGAAGTGCAACATCTGGTCCATAGAGATCTTCAATTTTTTGAAGTTCCATCCCCTTCTCTTCTATTTGATTGGCCAGGGATAATCTTGAATCAAATATTTGAGATGGATGGATTCCATTCACGTGGGTATCAAATGCATAACCCAAATTTGTGATAAAAAAAACTGAACTGACCACTGCAGAGATTAAAGATTTCATATGCCCTCCTTGTGCAATTTAATTTTTTTAGTTATACGTGATGCCCATGCAATATCAATCCGATTTTTTGGTGATTGGAAGCGGACTGGCGGGGCTTTCATTTGCACTCAAAGCGGCCAAAATCGGAAAAGTCAGTCTCATCACCAAAAATAATTTGTCCGAAGGGGCTTCCTATTATGCCCAAGGGGGCATTGCATCTGTAATAGACGAAGAAGATTCATTTGAATCCCATTTGGCCGATACGTTAAAGGCGGGAGATGGCTTAAGCAAGCCCGACATTGCCCGAATGTGCGTTGAAGAAGGACCTCAGCGCATCCAAGAACTGATTGATTTGGGTGTGGCCTTTACAAAAGTCAAAAAGGAATTTCATTTGCATCAAGAGGGGGGACATTCGAAGCGACGGATTCTTCATGCCAAAGATCAAACGGGCCAGTCGATTCAAGAAAAGCTCATGGAACATGTTCGCTCACATGCCAATATTCAAATCTTTGAATACACCCAAGCCATTGATCTCATCACCGCTCAAAAATTTATTTCGGCAAATATTCCAAATCGCTGTTTGGGAGTTTATGCCCTCAATACCCAAGATCAAAAAATTCATACGTTTGGTGCGAAATATACCATTCTTGCCACAGGTGGTTCTGGAAAAGTATACTTATATACCAGCAATCCCGATGTCGCCACCGGAGATGGCGTTGCCATGGCCCATCGAATTGGAATCCCAATTCAAAACATGGAATTTTTTCAATTTCACCCGACCTGTCTTTACCATCCCAATGCAAAATCATTTTTAATTTCAGAAGCCCTGAGGGGTGAAGGGGGAATTCTCATTCGAAAAGATGGAACTCCTTTTATGAAAGACTATCATCCTCAAGAATCGCTGCCCACCAGAGACATTGTTGCC
>CAZDSE010000029.1:3419-6739 GCA_964507905.1 uncultured bacterium
TTTGGATATTCGATCTCGGGGAGCCATTTTTATAAAACAGCATTTCCCTCACATTTATAAGCAATGCAAATCCTTGGGGATCGACATCACACGTGAACCGATTCCGGTGGTCCCCGCAGCCCATTATCAGTGCGGCGGAATCTTAACCAATGAAAATGGGAAAACGCCATTGGATGGACTGTATGCCATTGGAGAAGTCGCTTACACGGGTCTGCATGGCGCCAATCGGCTGGCGTCGAATTCATTATTAGAAGCCGTAGTTTTTGCGCATCGTGCTTTTACAGACTGCAAATTGAACCCATATATGGACGAACTTCCCACGATCCCAGACTGGAATCCGGGAAAGGCAAAATTTTCAAATGAAAAAGTTGTGGTTTCGCATCTCTGGGACGAAATCAGACGCTCGATGTGGAACTATGTGGGAGTCATTCGATCGAATAAGCGATTGTTTCAAGCCCAAAAACGCATTTCAATGATTCAGGAAGAAATTCAAGAATATTATTGGAATTATCTCATCACTCAGGATTTAATCGAGCTTAGAAATATTGCGGATGTTGCTTCAATTATAATTGAAAGCGCCATTCAAAGAAAAGAAAGTCGTGGCCTTCATTTTAATATTGACTATCCTTTGAAAACTATTTGTCAAGTAAGACTTCAACATTTCTCTTGAAGCCATTGAATCTAATTCGGTTCATTGGACTCTGTTTTCGTTTATTTTTAAATGAATCCTCGGTCATGATTTTAAGATCTGAAAGAGAAGGCATATAATTTCCTGGCCGCGGTTTAAATGACTCCAGATTTGGAGTCAGCGCTTTATCATTCCAGGGACAAACAACCTGACAGATATAATCTCGAACCATCGCTTTTTCATCATTTGAAAAATCACCCCGCTTTTCTATTGTTAGATACGAAATACATCGATTGGAATCTAATTCATATGGCTCTCGCAATGCATCAGTGGGACATGCCTCGATACATCGCGTACATGTGCCGCAGTGATCGGTTGTCGGCGCGTCTTGGATTAAATCAACATCCAACAATATTTCTCCCAAAAATACATACGACCCGTACTTCGCATTTAAAAGACAGGTATTCTTTCCGACCCACCCCAACCCAGCTCGCTCTGCCAAGCTGCGCTCCAAGAGTGGCCCTGTATCCACATAAATTTTGGACTGTACATTTGGAATCTCAGACTGAATGACTTTAACCAATTTTTCCAGCATGTCATGCATGACTTCATGATAATCATCCCCCCAGGCATAATTGGAAATGAGCCCTCGGCCCTTTGGGGCTTGAGATGGATTTTCGCTCGACGTTTTATAACTCAACGCACAACAGACTATCGAACGCACATTTGGCATGACAAGCTTCGGATCCCTTTTTTTGGGCTCATGATTTTTGAGATAGGACATTTCACCGGAATAGTTCTTTTCTAGCCAGCCTTTATAGAAATTGTGCCTTTCGATTGGATCAGCAGAAGTCATCCCTACCAAGTGAAATCCAATCTCTTTGGCTTTTTGCTGAATGAAATCTTTCAATTCAGAATGACTACACTTCATATACAATCTTTCCTCCGATAACGGTCATCACAGGCTTTACTCGCAGAAACTCTTTGGGATGAAGATTATATATGTCATTTGACAACACAACAAAATCTGCAAATTTTCCAACATCCAATGTTCCCTTGTGATGTTCTGAAAATTCGGCATAGGCGGCTTCGGTGGTATACAGAGATATGGCTTCTCGCACCGCAACTTTTTGATCCAGTAACCACGACCGATGCAGTGCCCTATGATCCAACGGCCTTCGTGTCACCGCCGCATAGATTCCCAAGAGTGGATTCCACGATTCAATGGGCGCATCCGACCCTCCACATGTTGGAATATCCTTCATGAGAAAACTCTTTATCTTTCCAACCATTGACACCCTTTCTTTCCCAATCCTCTCGTGAACCCAAGCACTATCGGATAAAGCATGAACCGGTTGAACGGACGCAATGATTCCAAACGATTTCATGCGATCCAAATTTTTTGAATCAAATATTTCCAAATGTTCAAATCGAAACCGTTTGTCTTTAATTTGATCGGGTTTAAAATATTTTTCCAAAACATCCAACACCCATGAACTGGCCCTATCCCCCAATACATGAAAAATCAGCTGAAATCTCTTTTGCAGCGCACGCCGTATCAGATGAACCAACGCTTCTTCTTCTATGAGTCTTTCTCCAGCCCATGTCGTGTCATCATCATACGCTTTTGATAGCCATGCCCCTCTGGATCCCAACGCCCCATCAATAAATATTTTTTTTTTTTTAATCGTTAACGCCCCATCATACAAATGGGTTTTGGGCATCGTGTATGTATCCAAAGCCTCTTCGCCATAAAGCGAACATGCCACGCGCAGATGAAACTTAAGATTTCGAAACAATCCCGATAAGCATTCGATATGTAGGCGTTCAGAGGACATATCATGAACACTCGTGATCCCGTTCATCGTAAACTCTTTTTGTGCAACCAGCAGTGCCTTTTCTACTTCTAAACTCGTGGGTTTCGGTTTCAGCCTTAAAACCGTCATCATGGCAGAATCCACCAAATATCCCCTCGGATTTCCAGCATCCTCTCCAAAAATATTGGCCATACCCAAGAGAAGAGAATTGACCCATATCGCATGCTCATCCCGTCTTCGAATCATGATTGGAATGCTTCTTGAAATCTGATCCAACGTGTCTGCAGATAGGTGATCTGTATATCCATAACCCATGAGCCAATTATAATTTCGATCTCTTTGCCTACGCTCACAGGCTCTTTTGAGCAAATATATAACTTCCTTTTCATTTCGACATTGACTCACATCGACTTCATTGACTCGCAATCCCATATTGACCATATGCACATGCGAATCAACCCAACCGGGCATGACGCGATACCGATCTAAATTTATTTTTCTTTTGGAAAAAATATGCCTCGGAGGTCGCCCATATCCAAGAGATACAATTCTTCCATTGTTGACTCCCATCCAATGAAAATCTCTGCTCACATAGGGCGATATTCGAATGACCGCATTATAATAAAGACAGTCGATGTTCATGAATTAGAATGAGACAATAGAGCCAGATATGCCGCTCCCAATATGCCGGCATTGTCCTGTAGGATGGACTTTTCAACGAAAAGTCCTGCCCCCAATCCGGACATGGATGATGTTCTCGCTGTTTCAATCAAACTGGGATAGAAGAATTCAAATGCATGTGAAACCTGACCTCCTATAACAAAATAATGAATATTGAGAAGATTCACCACCGATGCAATGGCTCGTCCCAAGCA
>CAZDSE010000029.1:6749-11568 GCA_964507905.1 uncultured bacterium
TTTCAAAAATCAATTTTGCATCTGAATCTCCCCCCAACGCCTTTTCATAAAGCTCTTTTGCCGATAATCCCGTTTTTGTCATTAACGCAGTTCCAGATGCATAGGCCTCAAGGCACCCATAATCACCGCAGGCACATTTCACCTCTTTAGAATTATCTACTTTCAAATGTCCCATTTCAGCCGCCATCCCTCTCGATCCTTTCCAAAGTTTGTGATTTAAAATAAGCCCACTTCCAACACCTGTTCCCAAGGTCAAACAACACAAAGATCCATCGTGTTTCAACTTCCCTTTCCAATATTCTCCCATGACTGCACAATTGGCGTCATTTTCAATAATCCAAGGGATCGAAATGGACTGAAATATTTCCTTTGGCTTAGTTCCTTTTAAAAATGGAAGATTGGGCGCATCGGTAATGGTCCCATCTGTCAAATCGTGAACAATCGGAAGAGCAATTCCTGCACCTTCACATACAAATTCATATCGAAATTCTTCAATTTTGTTTTTCAAATCCGAAAAGAATGCATCCGCAGTATTTGTTTTATGAGGATAAATTCTTTTTCTTAGAATCTCACCTTCTCTTGTGATGCATGCATATCGCTGATTCGTGCCGCCAATATCTATGGACAAAATTCGATTCATACTCGGATTCCATATAACAAAAAGTTCTGAATCATTTTTTCTCCTTGAGATGTCAAAATCGATTCCGGATGGAATTGAACGCCTTCAGCGTGTCCATTTTTCCACCGTATCGCCATGGGGATTCCATCATCGGTCTTTGCAGAAATTTGGATATCGTCAGACAGGGAAGATGTCTCATCCAAAATCCAAGAATGATAACGCATAACTTGACAGGGATTTTTAATGTCTTGGAACAGTCCTTTCCCATCATGATGTACAGATGAGGTTTTCCCGTGGTATAGTTTTGGAGCCTGACATAGTTTTCCACCAAAGACCATGCACATTGCTTGAAATCCGAGACAAACACCGAGCATCGGAATTTTCCCAAGAAAGTGCTCAATGGCTTGAAGTGTGATCCCTGCATCTTCAGGAAGTCCAGGACCGGGAGAAAAGATTAAATGTGAAGGGGATAGTTCATCGATCATGGCAATATCGACTGCATCATTTTTTTCAACTTGGACAGAAGAATAATATTTTCCAACGAGTTGGAAAATATTATAACTAAAAGAATCATAATTATCGATGATTAAAACCATAATTTACTGAGCCAATAATCTTAAATTTTGTCTCTCACCTTCTTGATATACTCGGGCCAAGGATAAGGGATTTTCTCCAAATAGCAAGCTCACCCCCGCATTGAATGAAAGACCTGTGTCCAATTTGTCTTCAAAATTCATGTTTAATACCCAACACTTTGTCCGCGGAAAATAGGACATTTGATAAATTCTTTCTAAAAAAACATCCCGATCAAAGGAATAATTCATGCCAAAATTAAACTTTAAAATATCAATCATGTTGAACCCAATGCCGCCGTTCACTGAATTGCTTTCATCTCTTTTATTGTATGTGTAATTGAGTTTGTACAGATTCGTCCACGGATCAGAATATTGCATTCCATGAGACACTCTGGTCACTTCCTCTCCATACACACCATAATCGGCTTCAGTACTAACTGAAAATCCAAATAGTCCCATAGACAAAATATTTCTGATGTCACTCAATGGCCGCTTAATCCCTGTTTGCTTTCTTAATTCCAAAATATCAAAGTCTTGACTGGTATCAAATCGCAAGCCATCAAAATAGTTAATTATACTTTTTTCATCGATCGTCTTAAATACAAACCGATGTTGCAAACCCCATGCCATACTATTTAATGTCGCGATTTGATCAGTACCATCAAATATTGGGATATGCTCATCCAACTTAATGAGTGGAGAATAGCGATGAGAAATTCTAGGCTCGATCAAATGCTTCATTTTTAATAAGGATTTCCCCTTCAAGTCAAATATGCGTGAGATATTGGTATTCACCTGATTTCCCAGATCCATCATGAATCGATTCTTGTTCTCATCTCCGGCTGGAAGCCACCAATGGGTTTGCCTAAGTCCCACTGCAGGAACCCACTCCAAATACCGTCCAAATTTTAATGGCAAAGATAATTTTGGAAAAAAATCGATCCTATGAGAACGAAGTAATTGATCGGTTCCCTCGTCATATCTCGAATTATTATTATTATCCTTAAAAGATCCCCCTTCATTATAAAAGTTAACATAGGAAATATTGCTCCCGATATAAAAAGGAATATCTTCACCAAATGGCGGAATCTCTAAAAAATCCAATCGCAGTTCAGGAAGCTTATGTGTGATCTCTTTATTCGATGCTCTTGGATGATCACTCACCAAACTCTGGTAATATACACCTTCTGCATTGAGTGTCACATGATCGCCCACAAATCCCTGCAGTAATTTTGTCTCCAATCCAGCATCTGAACGTCCCTGTATGTCATTCTGAAAATCTTTCACATAATCATCATCACTCACCAATCGGACAGTGGCCTTATTAAAGATATGTCGGGTAAAATACAAATCATGGTCATAAGCTGCCGCATATCTCTTACGATATAAGAAATCCTGATAAAACTCTCGATCCTGAGTATAATATCCTTGAAATTTTCCAGAACTCAATTCACTGAGCACATATCTGTACTCAAGTCCTTCCTTAACTCCCCGTTTTGACATATATTCTAAAGTGGGAGTCATATCCTGTGATCGCCCAAGTGATAAAAATAATGAATTTTTCAATCTAAAGCCTGTTTTTTCAGTTCCCCCAAATTCGGGAATTAAAAAGCCGCTCTGTCTTTCGGATTTCACAGGAAAAAAAGCAAATGGAGAATATAATATCGGAATACCTCCCACCATAAAAACAGGATGCTCGGCAGTGGCATATTCACCCATTGTGACATATGTCTTTCGACTCCAAATTCTCCATGGACAGGGTTCATCTTCTTTAACATCGCAGGTTGAATATTCTGCCCGCTCAATTCGATATTTTTTATCACCAATTTTAAATACTATTTTCCCTCGAATGCGCGAATATCCACTCTTGATTTCAGCATTCACCATTTCTCCCAAGCGTGTCTGATAATTATATGTTAACTCATGAGCTTTGATGTAGGTCTGCTCAGACGGAATGTCCAAGAGGACATTGTCATACGCTTTGACTTGTGATTTTGATTTTTCAAGAATCACCTTTCCTGCGGAAAGATTTGTCGTTCCAAAGGTCAAATGGGCATTGCCATTTAATGTGATTAATTCTTTTTCCAGATCTTGAAAATGCTGCTTGGCGGTAAAATGAAGAACTGGCTTTTCAGCCATCTCATCTTTTAATGTTTTTTTTTCGGGTTCCTGCGCAAACGCGGTTAGAGCACTTAAACCCACAATAAAGACTAATTTTTTCATAGGAATAACTTTTTCGCCTCGGCCACAGTATATAATGATCCCGTCACACAAATCATATCATTTTTTGACGCCTGCGAGATAACCAGGGGCAGAGCTTTGGCAATATCCTTTTCAAGAGTGACTTTCCCTTGAAGTTTCGGCCATGATTTGAAAAGCCCATCTGCAGTCAGTGCACGTTTCACCGATGGCTCAACAAAGGTAAATGTATGTGCCAAACGCAAAAGCTGATTAAACATTGTTTTATAATTTTTATCGGCCATGACTCCAGCCACCACATGTAATTTTTTATACTGAAAGTCACTCTGTAATGATTTTACCAAGGATCGGATTCCAGAAGGATTGTGCGCGCCATCTAAAATGACATGTGGATTTTTTTGAACAATCTCAAGTCGTCCCGGCCATCTTGTATTTTTTAAACCCTTTCGCATGATTTGCTCTGAAATCTTCCAGCCCTTTTCTTGCAATAAATGAAGGGTTGCCAGGGCACATGCTGCATTTTGAGATTGGTGAAATAATCCCTTGAGAGAAAGCTCAAGGGACAAAAGCTTCCACTTCCAATCATGATACTCGAATGAAGCACCAGTTCGTTTAACACCAAAATGTTTTCCAATAAAAAAACCCTTTGCCCTACGCTGTCGTACGATTTTCCGATATTGATTTTGAACTGCGGGCTGACTTACAGCCGTTACCAAAATCCCTTCGCTTTTAATAATCCCCGCTTTCTCAAATGCAATCTTTTGTAGTGTATTCCCCAATAATCGCTGATGATCATAATCAATTGACGTAATCACTGAAACCAGAGGTTTTAATACATTGGTGGCATCCCACCTTCCCCCCAGTCCCACCTCAACAACTGCGACATCTACTTTTTTCTTGTGAAAATATGAAAAAGCCAACGTCGTCATAAATTCAAAAAAAGAAAGTTCTCGCTTTATCAAATCTTTCTCGCCTTTGACTTTCTCACACAAAATATTCGTTTCAGAAATCAAATCCGACTTTGAAATCATCCGGTTATTCATCATGATTCTTTCGCGAACATCGATTAAATGAGGCGAGGTATAGGTCCCCACCCGGTATCCGGATTCAATCAAACATTGAGTCAACATCGCGACTGTCGATCCCTTCCCATTCGTACCTGCGACCAAAATAGATGGATATCGATTGTGGGGATTGCCCAATATTTTTAGCGCATCTCTGGTTGAATTTAGACTAAAAAATATCCCTTTTTTCTCAAGAGAAAAAAGAAATTCTGTAACCTGATTGTAGGTTTTAAAGTTTTGGGAGAGTAATTCCACGCTGCCCCTGATATTTTCCTTTTCGGTCTTTATAGGAAACGGCACACGGTTCGTCACCTTCATAAAATAAAAGCTGGGCAATCCCTTCATTGGCATAAATTTTTGCC
>CAZDSE010000030.1:0-5651 GCA_964507905.1 uncultured bacterium
CGATCAAAACATTACCCACGGAACGGTTGTCAAAATCATGGATTTTGCCCGAACGGCTGGATTGGCGAAGCTTGCCATTGCCACAGCACCCAAAGGTCAATGAATCCTTTTAATCACAAAAAATCGAGATGGATTTTGGGCTCTTTTTTACTGATCATGCTTTTTTTTACAATATTTGGTCAAAAGGGACTCATTAAGATTGTTAAGCTTCATCAAAATTTGTCTCATTTGGAAGAGAGAAAAGTCTATTTGGAAGCCAATAATGAGTCGCTAACAGATTCAATCTATAAAATGAAACACCAAAAGGCGTATCAAGAGCGAGAGATACGAGAAACGTTGGGACTCGTCGAAGATGACGAGATCGTATATGAGTTTCAGGATTAACCATGTCGTTATTTAAAAATCCAAAATCTTTATACGCCAATAGGGCCAAAACCTATGAATGGATCATGCAATTTGCCCGATACAATGGCGGACTTAAAAATATTGTTCAAACATTGAATTTATCTGAGCTTTCGAAACAACCCATATTTTTAGATCTGGGATGCGGAACGGGATTGGTCACAGAATGTTTAATGCATCGTTTTTCCGAATCCACTGCCGTGGGATTTGATTTTTCTAAAGAAATGCTTGAGCGATATAAAGTCCGTTTTCCAAATGCACACATTGTCAATGGAGACTACTTCGACGAAAAAACATGGGCGCTGCCCTATGAACAGTATGATTTGATCATTAGCTCAGGATCGATTTCCGAATACAGTGATCTTTCAAAAACATTGCCTTGGATATTTAAAATATTAAAACCCCGGGGACTTTTTATTAATATTGGCGTTCACCGTAATTTTTTTGGATTAACGAGTAAGCATCTCTGGGAATATCGAGAAGTATACGGTGCCAAACGAATTTCCGAGCTCTGCGCCCATCAAGGATTTCATCGTGTCGAATGGCACCCCCTCTCCTGGAAATTTTTTCCACTGAATTTATTTCGGTATGTCCTGAAGGCGCAGAAGTAAAAATTAATAAACGGTTGAATTATCCCAGATCTGCCGTTTCAAATCCCATGGCTTGAGCAGCTCGTTTGAGTTGAGTATCGTGCGTAAGAAAAGTTAACTCGCTTTTTTGTTCCTCTTGAACGACCCAGGCTGATGCCAAATGAATGGCATCCAACGTACGAACAACGGTGGGAAAAGGAGCGCTTGCTCTACCGAGCACACTGTGACTTATTGGAACCTCAGAAATATAATTTGTCAGATTCAAAAAAGCTTTCACTTGTAAAGCAACTTCTTCATCAGACAGTTTTCCTTGAATCCTCACACGATCAATATTTCTAAACACTTCTACTTTGAGTAGTGAACTGGCATATCCAAAATCAAAAGAATTTAAGATACCAAAACGATTTTTTTCACCAAAGACGACACGAAGAACTACGGAGCTATCCACATAACATATCATCATATCACCCGCGAGAATCCCTATCTTCTCTAAGCAGCGCCACAATATCTATGGAAACTTTTGGACGAGGAAATGAGAGCTTTGTAATATTTGAAAATTTTTCTCGTGCGGGAATAATCGTTAATTTTTCTTTCTTTTCTTCAAAAGGGGTTATTCTGGCAATGGGATGCTCTCGATCCATGACAATAATTTGGGCCCCTTTTCTCACGAGCCTTAAATAGCTACTCAGCTTATTCTTTAACTCTCCTATTTTAACTGACTTCATAGCCTAATTAGGCCATATTTAGCTAAGATTGTCAACTTCTTTTTGAGCTAAAATGGAGTCTTGATATATGCATACGATTAATGCACTCTTACATGCATGAAAACCACACTAAATTTAAACAATGATTTAATTGAGAAAGCTCAAAAATTAACTGGCATTCGAGAAAAAACGGCGCTTATTCACAAAGGACTAGAAGCCCTTATTCAACAAATTGCACGGAATCATCTTATTAAATTGGGAGGCAGTGATCCCAAGGCGGCTGTCTCTCCTAGACGCAGAAATTAATCTCCAAAAATTTTGTTAAGGATGTTTTTAGATAAATCTCAGTGCTTGGTATAAAAAATAACATCCAATCAGGAGCAATAAAACTCCGGTACACTTCTTTATGCCTTCTAGCCAAGTCCCAGATTTTGGGAGGAGAGTTAAAAATCCACTAAACACGCCAAGGAGAAATAATAAAAGTCCCAGTCCCAAAGAAAATGAAAACATAAGTGCGATGCCAAACAAAAGACTTTGTTGGGTCGCAATAAAAGTTAAAATTACTCCCAAAATGGGGGCTGTGCATGGTGCCGCCACAAGTCCCGAAGTAAGCCCCATCCAAAAAGCGCCGCGATGATGATTTGAGTTTTCGCCAAGATTGGCCATTTTGGCCCAGGGGAGTTGAAACGGAACCCATTTTAACTCCGCCAAACCAAAGTATATAATGATAAGTCCGACGAGACCGTTGATCCAAGCCAGCTGGGTCATTTTTCCAAATACTTTACCGGTCGATGCCGCAATGATCCCAAGACTCGTATACATCACACACATGCCGAGGACATATATAAGAGACAGCTGAATGGCTTGAGACTTTGTTTGCGCTCGACCCCCAATAAATCCCACCGTAATGGGGATCATGGGATACACACATGGGGTGAGACTGGCCAGGATTCCCCCCAGAAAGGCCAACAATATAGCGAATCCTGATCCGCTCTCAAGCAATTGAGAAAAACTCTCAACAAACATGCATTTAGATTATCAGAAGCAAGTTGAAAAAATCTGCACAAAAATTCACTTCCACCGGTGGAAGTGAAAAAATAGGCAAAAAAACTTGTCTAATATACCGTCAGTGCTCATTTTTTAGGCATTATTTTGATCATATATCTATCTCTGGAAATCGGAATATATGAATAAAATCAGCAATATATCAGCCACACTCTCTTTGGCACAGTCATTGCAAATGTAGCAGCCCGGGAGGGATGTTATGAATTTAAATAAAAAATATAATCTGGGTTTAATTGGGATGGGGATTCTATGCATTAATTTATTGGGAGTTAATTACTCATCTGCTGAGGCAGATGATACTCGAATGTCATCTCTGGAAAAGAGAGTGTCAATTCTTGAAGCTCAAATGGCAACTTTTCTGGAGAGTGGCAATAAAGAAACATCATCGGCAGTCAGGCAGGCGGAGCCTGTTGAAAAAATAGGACATTCTGAGCAACAAATAGCGAATTGGCTATGTCATGCATACTGTCGATATCGGACGGGAATCGAATCTGCTTCCGAGTCTGCAGTTTCGGCCATCGGCACGACTTCATCTGAAGCTTTTCTTAAATTACGTGAGAAATGTAAGGAGAGATTTGGTCATGCCTTTATGCGCCTCGTTCAAGAGGACTATATTGACGCTGTTTTGGGAGAAGATCCCTTTATTCCCGCTTATGAAGCAAGAGACTGTAAAATTATATCGGCATCCAGTCCCAGTCCAAGGCAGAAAGTGCGTCCTCTAAAACCTTGGGAGGATTTTTAAGTCGAATGAATTTTCATATCCAAAGAATTCTCATTTTATCCGCACTTTGTTTGGTTCTTGGATGTGAGGCCAAACATGAGACCACGGGAGAATTTTTACCCACACACTCAAACATTCTCGGACTAACGGCCTATGAAATGGTCGAGAGTGATTTTATGTGGGTGGAAACCGATGATGGAACCGGCATTGCTGAATTAAAAATTTATGCTTCTTTGTGTCAGACAGAAGCAATTACATTTGGATTCCTGCTGACGGAAGCCAAAACTAAATCCATCGATGTCATCAGTCCAGCAACCAAAGGAATTAAGTACTCGCTTATCAAAAAATCTTCTAAAAATAATCCCAATCTTATTGCCGATATCGCCGCAAAGAAATTTTTTGAAATCAATATTGAAAATGAGGAAATTTTGATTGGAATAACAGCTTCTATTGATTTGTATCAAATGGAGGAGGATGGCAAACTTCAATTGATCGGACACTATTACAGTTCGTCAAAGAGCCTGGAAGCATCTTATCCCATTGGAACAATCGACCCTCCCGAATTTGATGAATTTTATGGGCATAGCCCTAAGAGATTTGATTCTAGAGACAATATGGAGCCAGAGCAAGAGTTCAAAGAAAAAAAGGGAGCCGATGATGATCAGTATGATCCTTTGAACAAACCCTATGATCCTTACAACCCGATTTATAAAACGCCTTTTAATGAGATTAATCCCTACAATCGTATCAATCCGATATATAAGATAAAACCAATGGATCCAAATGGGTCGGACGGTAATTAATCCTCTTTATAACTCACAACCTTGATCTTAAACTTCGGATCGACTTCTTTGAGTTTGGGTTTAATGTCTTTGGCAGTGCATAGAATTGCAATCACCAGATTCTTGGGATCCGCATGTTTTTGAATGACTTCATTGACTTGTTTTAAAGTCACCGAGCGAAGTTTGTCTTGATAGGTTTCCAGATAATCCTTCGGCAAATCCATGAGCTCAATTGTAATCAGTTGGCCGACTTTCTTTCTCGGAGTATCTATTTTAAATGCAAATTCGTTTATGAGATTGCTTTTGGATCTTTCAAATTCATCCTGACTTAACCCTCGCGCTGCATAATCCTCATATAGGCTCAACATTAACTTCAATGTATCCGGCGTGTCTTTCGTTGCTGGAAATGCGAGCATCGCAAATTCACCTGGCTTTTTTCTGGCCCGAAACCAACTATACGCTCCATAACTCCACCCCCGCTTCACTCGAACTTCATCCATGAGGCGTGCAGTCATGCCACCCCCAAATGCATTATTGGCAATCATAATCGGGAAAAAATCCGGATGATGGACATCAATCCCAATATGGCCAATTAAAATTTGTGTTTGCGTTCGATCGGGCTTGTCTATTAAAACGACTGTTTTCCCCGTAAGCACGGGTAATTTTGGATAATTAAATGTCGGCGTTTTTCCTTCCGGCATCGATTGAAAGGATGAATTAAATTTTTGTCTAATTGTCTCCGGATCCAAATCTCCGGTGGCCGCATAAAATACATTATCGCGTGTCAAGAGATCTTTATAAAATTCTCTGACTTTCTGCTGAGTTGCTTTCTGAATCGTCGATTCTCGCCCTTCGAGACTAAATCCATAAGGGTGATCCTGAAACAATGCTCGCTTAAAAAATCGGCCGACCCACTGCTGATCATTTTCACGCATTTGATGAAGCCCGGATATGGTTTCCCGTTTTAATTTTTCTAGCTCTTTGTCATCAAACGACGGGTGAAAAATAACATCCGTAAAAATATCCATGAACGCATCAAAATTTCGGGTCAACGTTTCTCCCCGAATCATCATATGTTCCCGATCGACATCGACATCTATTTCGGCTCCCAATTGATCGAGCTCGTCGCGAATGACATCTCGAGTGCGATGTGTAGTGCCTCGGGTCAACATTTCCCCCATCAGTGCAGTCACCCCTTCTAGAGATTTTGGCTCTAAGATCGCTCCTGATTTAAAAATGACATACACACTGCTTCTGGGAAAACTTTTATCTTGGGTGATAATTAGTTTTTGTCCAGTCTGTAATGTTTTCACGATAACCCCCTTTACTTCGGCTGAAAGATCCGGCGTGCTCAAAATGAGCAGCAATAATAAAATTCGCTGAATCA
>CAZDSE010000030.1:5661-6754 GCA_964507905.1 uncultured bacterium
CATTTTTTTCCTGAAGATAGACGCTGGCCACCCGTTGGATATCTTCCTTAGTGATGGATTGGTACTTTTTCATAAGATCAATGGGAAATTTAAAATCATTGGCCACAATCTGATATTGTCCCAATACTCTGGCCTTGCCGCTCACACTTTCCAAACCATGATAATAGTCCATCTCAAATCGATTTTTGGCGCGGTCTAATTCTTTCTGTGTAATGCCATCGCTTTGAATTTTTTTTATCTCTTTACCGATCCGATCCACTGCGGTTTCAACCAAATGATTTTTTCGCATTGAAACGGAAATTTGAAAAAGAGCGGGATCTTTCAAATGGGGTAGTGAAGCCCCCAGACTATTGACAATTTCCTGATCAATAATAAGCTGTTTATAGATTCGAGAGCCTTCTCCATTAAATAAGATTTCACTTAATATTTCAAGACCGAGCGTATCGGGATGGGCATAATTGGGAACATGATAGGCGATGAGAATTTTATCGGCATCAATGTCATCTCGGTAAATGGTCTCCTTTTTTAATTTGGTCTGATCCGGCTCTGATGGAATATGTTCTTTTGTTATAAGCGATGATTTGAAGTCTCCATAATATTTTTGGATCGAATCCAATGTCTTTTTCTTTGAAAAATTTCCAGAGATCACAATCGTGGCGTTGTTGGGCGCATAAAATGTTTCATAAAATTGGATACAATCCTGTAAGTTTAACCCCTCGATATCTTGCATCCACCCAATAATCGGTTGCCCATAAGGATGCCGATCAAACGCCAAGGAGTCTAGCTTTTCACTCATGATACCATCGACGTCATTATCGACTCGATAGCGCCGCTCATTTTTGATGACTTCTCGCTCTGAATTCACCTGTCGGTCATTTAAAATCATATTGGCCATCCGATCAGCCTCCAGGCGAATGACAAGTTCTGTGGTTTCATCACTGCTTGGCAACACTTCATAATAATTGGTCCAATCGAGCCAAGTAGAGGCATTGGTAGATGCCCCATGGGCTTCCATAATGCGATCAAACTCGCCCTCTTTAAAATTTTTACTCTCTTTAAACAACAAGTGCTCGAAAAAATGAGCAATTCCAGT
>CAZDSE010000030.1:6764-11559 GCA_964507905.1 uncultured bacterium
GCAAATACGGGGACATTTGGATCATGAGCCAATATGACTTTAAGTCCATTCGAAAGCTCATGTTTTTCAATGGAGATACCTCCCCAAGCATTGATGGTATCGGTCATGAAACCCCCTTTCTTGTCGCTACATGAAGTATAGAAAATACATATCACCATCAAAATTCTAAGAAGCATATTCATAAAATTTAGCCCTAAATTTGAAAAAAATAAAGGGTGATGTTTAAGATATAAACAAATTCATTGTAAAAAACATCAATAAAATCAACTTCTCAAATTGGAATGGCATTTGCATAGTAGGCCATTCATGAAGAATGTTCTGGAAATGGCGGGAATTGCCTATTTTTTCGCCTTTTGTCTGACCACCGCCCATGCTGATATAGAAACAGATCAACTATTCGTTACCACCAAGCTCAAGCAGGCAGCACAAATGGATAACGCGCGTTTGGATGATGTAAAGAAAGCATGGCAGTTAAAACAAATGAAAAGAACATTCATGCTTCTTTTTAATGTTCCCCCACACAAACTAAAACTCTTTCTGGATCAAAATAATGTAATCCACGCTCAAAAAATTCTCTTGGGCGATGAAACGCGAGTGGCCGAATTGACATTCGCACTGGAAAAACAACGATTGGAGATGCTCCTAACTGTTTTAAATGCGGCACGAACCAATGAGCTCATCCCACGAATCTTTGATGCCTATCAAGAGTCTACTCGGGTTCTAAACAGGCAAGAAGAGCGAAATATGTATTATGCCGTTGGAAAAGGGTTAGAGCGATTTGCCATAAATGATGTGCTGGAAATCGATTCGGCCTTTCAAGACTTGTTTGATTCCAATTCTTCCCTTAAAGATCCAGTACAAATTTTTAGACTGTCTCAATTGGCAGGACACCGCATCGTCCCAGTGAAAGATATGAACCTTTGGCATGAAACACTGCTCAAAATTGAACCCACGCTTTTTCTAAAAGGTGAAGACGGAGAATTTTTGTATCCAAGACTTTCACGTCGGGTATTTTCGCATCCAAATTATTTGTACCATTACTTAAGAAATAAGGATCCCAAAGATCTCCCTCATGAAGCCACTGAATTTATCCAAGAGTTTGAACGACTCGTTCCAATGAATGAAAGATTAAAAATACTTCCACCACTGGCATGGGCCAATATCTATGCTGAGTTACTGCCCAGTCACCCCGAAATTGTTGAAGGCGTATTTTCTCTGGGTGAGAATAAAGTATTTGTCGATTTCTATGGGCCGCTTTCACATTTGGACCAAAGTCACATTCAAGTTTCAAGTCAAATGATCGCTGAAGCCTACCGCGAAAGACCCGAGGAACTCACAGCCGCTTTTCGATGTATTCTAAGAAAACAAGGAAGTTTTTTGAATTCAGATTTAAATAAACTGACCCCTCAGGACTTTATCAGGCTATTTCAAGAAGGAAAAATTCCGCTACTCACCGACTCGCTACAGAAGGTCAGAGTGACCAGAGAAGTTATACGATCATTGGAAGAACAAGTACTCAAATCTCCAGATCCTCTGAGTCAAGAAAAGCTCGCATGGGCCGAAAAAACAGTCGACAGAAATTTGGCCATAATGGACGGACTCTGGAGCGATTTGAGACTCACCACGATGAGAATTGATCCCAAATATATGGCAGATGCATTTTCAGAAGAAAACACACAGCACATTACGTATGTCAAAGGACTTCTCTCTAAATTATTTGGTGAGGATTATATTGTGGGATTAAAGGCTTTAAAAGTTCACATTCGAGAGCTAAAAAGACAGGCAACACGAAGAATGTAAATTTAAAAAGGAGGAACAATGAAAACTATTTTCTTGGCTTTCATGCTACAAATAACACCGCTCGTGTGGGCTGGAAATTCTCCAGAACTCAAAGAAATTGGAGTGTCAGATGTATATATCCCCGTCGGATTTGATGACAACGACAATGTGGAAGTTGTGATTGAAGGCATATTCAACAATACGGGATATAAAAAGGGACCGATCACTATCGAAACCGATGAGATGAATAAAAAAATTAGACTCAGGCCACATGCCTATGTGAGTAAAGCAGGATTTCAAGTGATCGTACCATTTGAATATGTGGTTCCATTGGGTGTGTTAAAATCCGGAGAATATTCTTTGGAAATCGGAAATGCTAAAAAATCGACATCAAAATTAATCGTAGACCCTTTGGATGAAAAAAAAAGGAAATTGGGCCCTGATAATTTTTTATATGCTCCCATAAAGTCTATTGAAAAACTATCCGATGCTCCCCTTGTTTTAAGATTAAAAGGGGCATTTACCAATTCATGCATGAGTATCGATCATGTGGAAGTGAGACCCTCTCAAAATCAAGTCTTGGCCATCTTACCCATTGCCAAATATGAAAAGTGGAAAGTTTGCACACTGGCGATAAATCCATTTTCAGTCGATGTTTCTGTGGAAGAAAAATTGAAGGGACGATACCTATTTCATGTTCGATCGTTGAACGGTGCATCCGTCAATTTGATCGAAGATGTATTTTAGGCGGGTTACTTTTTCCCAGCTTTTCTTTGTTTCTTTTTAAGTTCTGCCAGTTTTTTGGCTCTGGCTTTTTTCTTGGCTTGAGCTCTGCGTCGCGTCATTTTTGGTGTTCTTTTATTGTCTCCGTATCCCATATCTCTACCCTCCTGACTATTGCCTCACATATTTTTGCCGGAGACTCATCTCCAACTTCAATGGCAATAGATGAGGTCTTATAATATCTTTCACGATCCTTCAAGAGTAAACTGATTTCAGATGATGTTTTTCCTGTAAAAATAGGGTGCTCTATGTCACTCCAGCGATTGATTAAGTTCTCAGGATCTGTTTTAAGATAAACGAGCATCCCCAATCTTTTAAGAACATCGATATTATTAAAGCCCGTAATCGTCCCCCCACCCGTGGCCAGCACATATGAAGATGGAAGCCGTTTTAAACTAAATTCCCTTAAGCACTGCATTTCAAGGACACGAAAATAAGATTCTTTCTTGTTTTGAAAAAGCTCTCGAATTAAAACACCATATTTTGTTTCTATCATCCGATCCAGATCAAAAAATGGAACATGAAGCTTTTGGGCCAAAAGCTCTCCCACCGTAGATTTTCCGACACCGGGCAATCCAACCAATATGATGCTGCGCGCCATTGGCTCCGAAAATGGTTTGTCACTAAATATAGGGATATCCACGGGGAAGTTTTTCCTCTCGAGGAATAAATTCCAAAGGCACCTTGATCGACACCTTCTTGGATCCTCGAAGAATTTTTAAGTTGAGAGTAGTCGCTTCTTCGCCTTGTCCCTTTTGTTCGATCATGCGCTGAAGATCATAAACGTCATCAATTTCTTTCCCATTTACTTCAATAATAACGTCATTAATTTCTATTCCACTCTTATCAGCTGGCCCATCTTTGACGAGATTCTCTACAAAAACTCCTTTTTTAAAAAATACACGATTATATGCCATCACTTCAGATGCATTATATCCTACAACCCCAAGCCACTGTCGCATCACACGGCCATATTTTTTTAAATCCGGAACAATTTTTTTAACAACATTAATGGGAATGGCAAAACCAATCCCCCTACCTTCTCCTTTAATGGCGGCATTGACCCCAATCACATCCCCTTGTTCATTAAATAAGGGGCCACCGCTATTGCCTGGATTAATGGCCGTATCCGTTTGCAAAAAATCATCAAAGGGTCCCATGCCTATGGTGCGATGTTTGGCGCTGATAATCCCTCGGGTGACCGTATTTTGAAGCCCAAATGGATTTCCGATGGCAATGGCATCTTCTCCAATACGAACCCTGTCTGAATCCCCCAAGTGAAGGACGGTATATCCTTTTTTCCCCTCAAGTTTTAAAAGCGCAATATCATATTTCTGATCGGCTCCGATCAGTTTTGCTTTGATCTGTTCCTTATCTCCCAAAATGGCCAGCACATCGTGGCTTCCTTGAACCACATGGTTATTGGTGATGACATATCCTTCGGAATCAATGACAAATCCCGATCCCCGTGACACAGATTTTCTGGGTCGTGTTAACCGTGGCACCCCAAAAAAATTAAAAAAATCTTCAAATTCTGGATCCAATCCATAGCTTTGTGTTTCAACCGTCACCGCCTGAAGATTCACCACCCCGGTCCCCACTTTCTCCACCAAATCCGCCACAGGGGAATGCGCATAAGTCATCCTGAGGACGAAGTCCGAAGGATCTCTTAGGTCCAGTAAAAACCCCGATATCAAAATGAGTCCAAAAAATATCTTTTTCATAACGCAAAACCATAGCATCAAATTCTTATGAATTGCAAGTCAGGCACTGGTTATTTTTTATTTGAGATGAACGACTGCCGATGGTTCATTAATTCTCACTCAGATGTTTCAATAAAATGTTGCTTGTGCGACTCGTGCAAATTATGCGCCGCAGTCCACCTTGCCCTTTTTGTCACCTGTCTAAACAATAATGGACATTCTCCATACACGCATGCTCAATCTCTGTTGGCATGTGACTTGCATATTTTAAAGAGTGGCAGGTTGTATATGAAAAAAATGAAATTGCAAAATTATCGAAGTAGGACCATAAGAGGATCCTCTAAAGGAGGATGCTGACAATGAATCTAAAACGATCTTTGACCGTAGTGATGATATTTGGTTTTGGACTTTTTGGAAAAATTTATGCCAAGGATATTCAATTGGAAATCATGAATGGTGCCATATCGGAGGATGAAATAGAACAATTCGCCGCATTGGAACCAAATGACATGGTTTCGAAACTCAAAGCG